>JAYTBY010000844.1:0-27872 GCA_043736755.1 Planctomycetota bacterium
CGTCAGCGCCGGCCGAGTGCCGCGACGAGCATCCCACCCTGCGTCGCGAGCATGAGCTTGCGGCGGTCGAGTGCGTCGGCCAACACGCCCGCCCAGAACGCCGCGAGAACGATCGGGACGAGTCGCGACAGACCCACGAATCCGAGCGTCCCCGCCCGCGCTGGTCCTCGGGAGCGACGATCGCGACTTGCCACAACAGGGCTGCGCCCCGCATCGCCGTCCCGACGAGCGACACACTCTGAGCGCACCCAATGAGGCGGAAGTCTCGAGATTCGAGGGCAGGGGCGGTGGGCCGCCGGCCCATGACGGGGAGGGCTGGCCCCGTTCCGCGGTTCGAACTCACCGCGTGGGTTCCAGCGGTCGGCATCCGTGGAGGGGCCGCACTTCGGTCCAGGAGGTTTTCAGATTTTGCGAACGGCACAGCCGCTCGCTCCGGAGCGTCAGCCGATGAGCGTCTTCTCGAATCGTCGACCGAGTTCTATCTCGACTCCGCACTGCGGGATCCGGCGACCCCACCAGGGCGTGAGCTCCGGACAGGCCCGGATCGACTCGATCGCTCTCGCCGGTAAAGGGACGTGGATTTCCGTCGGCTGGGCAGTCGCACTCAGCCCCGGAACTCCAATCAGTTCCGCAGCCGACCACGGCCAGGCCATCACTCGGTGTGGGCCGGAGGAACGAGATCGGATCGAGTCGACTCGAATCTCATGAGACGCAGGCTGCTCACGATGACGATCAATGTGACACCGACATCCGCCGCGATCGCGAACGCGAGATTCCCTCGCCCGGTCAGGGCCAGGCCCACGAACACGGCCTTGACGAGGATGGCCGAGGCCGTGTTGACGCGGATCGTCGTGAGGGTTCGGCGTCCGAGTCGGATCAAGAAGGGGACCAAGCTCAACCTGTCGTTCATGAGGACAACGGGCGCGGTCTCGATGGCTGTGTCACTGCCCGCTGCTCCCATGGCGATGCCCACGCTCGCGAGAGCGAGTGCGGGGGCGTCGTTCACGCCGTCACCCACCATTCCGACCTGTCCAGCGTGGGTTGCCATCAAGACCTTCAAACGCTCGACCTTGTCCTCGGGGAGCAGGTCGCCATGCACGGTCGAGATCCCGACGGCCGTGGCGACGACGGTTGCATTGCGGGCGTCGTCTCCCGTGAGCATCACGGTGGCGACGCCCAAGCGATGGAGCTCGCTCACGGTCGGGGCGCTCTCGGGTTTGATCGGATCGGCGACACCGAAGATCCCGGCCACTCCATCTCCGAAGCTGACGACGATTGCCGTACGCCCCTGTTGCTGCAGCCGTTCAACGTGAGCAGCCGCCTCCTCGGTCATCGGCATCAGATCGCGGATGTACCCGACTTTGCCGATGAAGATGTCCTTGTGCTCGCAGACGATGCACTGGGCCGTCAGGCCCTTGCCGAGGATGCTCTGGAACTGCTCGACTCGGTGCGGCTCGAGACCCTCCGCCCGTGCGATGTCGACGATGGCTTGCGCCAAGGGATGCTCGCTGAAGATCTCGGCCCCGGCTGAGCACGCGAGCAGCTCGGCCCGCGACGTCGAGCCCAGGGGGATGACGTCGCTGATCACCGGTCCGCCCCGAGTGATCGTGCGTGTCTTGTCGAGCGCAACGGCCTGCAACTGCGCGAGCAGCTCGACATACTTGCCGCCCTTGATGATTGCGCCGCGAGTGGATGCGTTGCCAATGGCCGCGTAGATGGCGATGGGGGTGCTGATGACGAGCGCGCACGGACAGGCAATCACGAGCAGGGTCACGCCCTGGAGCAGCCAAGCATCGAATGCGCCGCGGAGGAAGAGCGTCGGCACAGTGACGACGAGCGTCGCGATGACCAGGACCGTCGGGGTGTAGATGCGCGAAAATTGCTCGATGAACTTCTGCGTGCGTGCCTTGTTCTTCTGCGCCTCGAACGTCAGTCGTACGATCTTGCTCACTGTCGAATCGATCGCAAGCGCGCTCGTGCGAACTTCGATGGCTCCTTCTTTGTTCAGCGTGCCAGCGAAGACCGAGTCGCCGGCACGCTTGTCCTTGGGCAACGGTTCGCCCGTGATCGGGGCTTCGTCGATCGAAGTCGTGCCCGCCTCGATCACGCCATCGAGCGGAATGGCCTCGCCGGGTTTCACCAAGATCACCGAACCGACCGGAATGGTCTCGATCGCCTGCTCGGTATCCGAGCCCTTCAGGCGTGCGTTCTTGGGGTTCCGGCGGACGAGCGCGTCCAGGGCGCTCTTGCTCGTGCTGATCCCGATGTCCTCGAGTCGCTCCCCGAGTGTGTAGAGCACGATGACGACGGCCGCCTCGGCATAAGCGCCCAGGTAGAACGCCGCGATCGTGGCGATCAGCATGAGCAGGTTGATGCTGCTGAATCGAAGGGTGATCAGAGCCTCGACGCCCGTCCGAAGGACACGCCAACCGACACCGAAGACGAACGCGGCGAAAACGATCGGTGCGAAGGGGTTGGGTAGATTCCAGCCGGCGAGGGAGAGGATCTCCAGGGCGACGACGCTGACCACCGCAGCGAGGAGCGCGGCGAACTTGCGGTCGCGGAGCAAGGAACGAGGGGGGCCGACCGGCGGGTTCGAAGGTCGGGGCGTGGCGTCATCGTGGTCGTCGGTCATGGAGATACGTCCATCAAGGGACAGAGGAGTACGAGCGACGCGTGACACGTGCGCTGAAACCACCGTGACTCGACTTGGAGGTGTCGGTGTCCTGAAGCAGGCTCGAACGGGTTCCGACGAGCGCCATCGGCCGCGATCGGAAGCTCCGCTCAGAAGGCGTCAGCCGCGCCGAACGGAGGATTCGGCACGGCTCTTCGAGTTCGAGTCATCCACGCATCGAGGGGGCGCAGATCTGCGTGGCTTCCCGGAAACGGCTGGGCTTCCCGGCGATCGGTCGTCGGCGAGATGGGGACTACTTCGCGCCCGGCTTCTCGTGGTCGTCGTGACCGTCACCTTCCTTGTGCTCGTGGTCGAGCGGGCAATCCTTGCACGTACCGTGGCCGACGACGCGCAAGGCACTGCCCTCGCGGACCCACAGGTGCGCGTTGTCACCCTCTCCGGTCACGAAGTACTCCGATGCGGATTTCACCGGCTGGGATGCCCCCTGGCTGGTGACGAGGGCCGTCGTGGCCAAGAGAGCGATTCCGGCGAAGGCTGATGTCGAGAGAGTCATGACAGAGTTCCTGATGGTGTCGATGTGGAGAGCGTCCGACTCGAATACCGGCTACGCACCGATGGGTCGGACGCACGTGCTCTGGCTAGGTTGCCCCGTGAGGTGTGGTCCCCGAGGGAAGCGCTGTCGGATCGGGGGCGCTGCCTCCCGTGGCCTGGGTGAAGTCGCCGGACGAATGGCTCGTCGACGGAGTCCGCTCATGGTCAGGTGCGCGACCGCTGGGGCCGCTGCCCCCTTCCCACACTCCGGGTCTGGGTTCTGGAAGCCCGTCGGAGCGCGTTCCTGTGAAGATCCGATAGAGCGCGGGAAGGACGACGAGGGTGAGCAGAGTGCTCGAAATGAGACCGCCGATGACGACCGTGGCCAGCGGCCGCTGCACTTCGGCGCCCGTTCCCGTGGCGATCGCCATCGGGACGAAACCGAGTGATGCGACGAGCGCTGTCATGAGCACGGGGCGAAGTCGCGTGATCGACCCGTGGATGATGGCCTTCTCGACGCCCTCGCCCTTCTCGCGCAATTGATTGATGAAGATGATCATCACCAACCCGTTCAGGACCGCGACGCCGGACAAAGCGATGAAGCCGACGGCCGCCGAAATCGAGAACGGCATGTCGCGCAGCCACAATGAGAAGACACCTCCGGTCAAGCCGAGCGGAACCGCCGCGAACACGAGCAGCGAGTACTTGAAGCTCTTGAAGGTCGCGAAAAGAAGCAGGAGGATCAGCACGAAGCAGATCGGAACAACGATCGTGAGCCTCTCCTTGGCTGCGACGAGGTTCTCGAATTGCCCACCCCAGACGAGCCACTGTCCGGCGGGCAACTCCACCTTCCTCATCTTCGACTGGGCCTCCGTCACGAACGATCCGAGGTCGCGTCCGCGTACGTTGCATTGCACGACGATGCGACGCTTGCCGTTCTCCCGACTGATCTGGTTCACACCTTCGGCGACCTCGATGCGGGCCACAGTCCCGAGCGGTACGAAGCCACGTTCCAGCGGAGTACGCAACAGTGCTGCGCCACCATCGTCGGAGAGATTCGGCAGTCCGGGCTCTCGAACCTCGGGTTCGCCGCGCGGTAGGGGAATCGGCAGACGATCGAGGATGTCCACCTTGCCGCGCAGCGCATCCGGGAGTCGCACGACAAGGTCGAATCGACGATCGCCCTCGAAGACGAGTCCAGCCTCGCGCCCGCCCATCGCTACAGCGACGACGTCTTGGACGTCGGACAGGTTCAATCCATAGCGAGCCAGCACCGCGCGATCGGGATCCACCGTCATGACCGGGAGTCCTTCGGTCTGCTCGACCTTCGCATCGGCGACGCCCGGAATCGCCTGCAATGCCGCTAGCACTTCCGCCGCGGTCTTCTGCATCGAAGTGAAGTCGTCTCCGTACACCTTGACCGCGACATCACCGCGCACGCCCGAGATGAGTTCGTTGAACCGCATCTGGATCGGTTGCGTGAATTCGTAGTTGTTGCCCGGGACGGACTGCAGGGTCTGCTCGAGCAGCTTGATCAGCTTGCCCTTGTGCCCTTGTGGTGCCCCTGCTTCTTCACCGCCTCCACCGCGGCCATGCGCATCTTCCTCTGCGTGCGCATCGCCCTGCGGACGAGCCGCCTCCAACTCGGCGATGCGCCGGTCGAGCTCCTCTTCGCTGCGCCACTCCTCGCGATCCTTGAGAATGATGAACGTGTCGGAGACGTTCGGCGGCATCGGGTCCGAAGCCAACTCGGCCGTGCCGGTCTTGGAGAAAGTGAACGCCACCTCCGGGAAAGTTGCGACGGTACGCTCCACGTCGTACTGCATCTCCTGCGACTGTGTGATGCCCGTCGAGGCGATGCGCATCGCGTGCATCGCGATGTCCTTCTCGTCGAGGGTCGGGACGAATTCCTGACCCAAGGTGCCGAACAGGAACAGCGCGCCGGCGAAGGCGGCGACTGCGGCCGCGACGACGGCGTATCGCAGACGCACCGCCCAGCGGACGACTGGCGCGTAGATCGCCTTCGCCCACCTCACGAGGAACATGTCCTTCTCCGTGACCCGACCGCGAATGCACAGAGCCACCATCGCGGGAACGAAAGTGAGCGAGAGCACGAAGGCCGCGATGAGCGCGAAGATGACCGTCAAGGCCATCGGGTGGAACATCTTTCCTTCGACGCCCGCCAGCGCGAGGATCGGGAAGTACACGGTGATGATGATCGCTTCGCCGAAAGCCGTCGCCTTGCGGACTTCCTTGGACGCATCGAAGACGACGTGGAGGCGCTCCTCCAATGTCAGCAGTCGTCCCTTGTGATGTTGTTCGTCGGCGAGCCGCCTCAAGCAGTTCTCGACGATGATGACCGCTCCATCGACGATCAGACCGAAGTCGATCGCACCCAGCGACATCAAGTTGCCGCTCACCTTCCCTTGGACCATGCCGATCGCCGTCATGAGCATCGAGAGCGGAATGGCCATCGCGCAAATCAACGCCGCGCGCCAATTCCCGAGCATGACGAGCAGGACGACGATCACGAGGATCGCGCCCTCGAACAGGTTCTTCTGCACAGTAGAAATCGTGGCATCGACGAGCTTCGTGCGATTGAGCACGGTTTCGGCCCGAATCCCTTCGGGAAGCGACCGCTGGATCTCGGTCATCTTCGCGTCAACCGCAGCGGCGACCGTGCGGCTGTTCGCGCCGATGAGCATGACCGCGGTTCCGACGACAACGTCCTCGCCGTTTTCGCTCGCCGATCCGGTTCGTAGCTCGCGCCCGACTCCTACGCCGTCGGGTCCGACCACGTCGCGCACGTAGATCGGAACCCCGTTGCGCGTACCGAGGGTGATCGTCTCGATCTCCGAGATCGACTCGATGCGCCCGGTCGCGCGCACGAGGTACGACTCACCTTTGTGCTCGACGTAACCGGCTCCCGTGGAGACGTTGTTTTTCTCCAGAGCCTCGACCACGTCCGCGAAGGTCAGCCCGTACGAGACGAGCTTCATCGGGTCAGGCTGGACGTGATATTGCTTCACGTAGCCGCCGATCGCATCGACGCCGGCGACGTCTTTCACGCCCTTCAATTGCGGGCGGATGATCCAGTCCTGGACCTCGCGCAAATAGGCTGCGAGCTCGAGATCGTTGACGAGTCGCGTGCGTTCCTGGGTCAGGTACGCTCCATCGGACTGCCATCCCGGTTGTCCGTCGTGTACGGTCGCGCCCTTGCCGTGAGGGTGCTCGTACTCGACGGTGTACATGTAGACTTCGCCGAGCCCGGTCGAGATCGGGCCCATCGTGGTCTCGACGCCGGGCGGAAGGCTTTCGCTCGCCTCACGCAGTCGTTCACCGACTTGTTGCCGCGCGAAGTAGATGTCCACGCCGTCTTCGAAGACGGCGGTGACCTGGGCGAATCCGTTGCGCGAGAGTGAGCGCGTGTACTCGAGTCCAGGGATTCCCGCGAGGGCGTTCTCCATGGGGAACGTCACCTGCTTCTCGACCTCGAAAGGCGAGAGCGAAGGCGCGATCGCGTTCACCTGGACTTGGTTGTTCGTGATGTCCGGGACCGCGTCGATGGGCAGACGTTGGAGCGCGAAGACGCCAACGCCGCCGAGGAGTGCCGTCAAGATGACGATCAGCCAACGGTTCTTGATCGAGAAGTGAAGTAAGGCTTCGAGCATGGTGGTGTGATCCGTTGACTCTCAGTGCTCGTGCGCCGCAGAGCCCTTGCCCAGCTCGGCCTTCAGAATGAACGTGCCTGTGCTCACGAAGAACTCGCCCTCGACGAGCCCCGAATACACGGGCACCAACCCACCGATCGTCTTCCCGATCGTGATGGCGCGCTTTTCAAACGTGTTCGCCTCGCCTGCGGCAGGCACGAAGAGGGCCGGTCCACCCTCGACGGTCTGGATCGCCTCCTCCGGCACGGCGACGACAGCCTCGGGCGGGGGTGCACTTGGATCGACTCCGACGATCTCAGCTTGCGCAAACATCCCCGGACGCAGGGACAGTTCGGTCACTGGCACCTCGATCCGGACTTGGGCCGTGCGCGTGGTCGGATCGACGAAGGGCGAGATGAAGGCGACCGTTCCTTCGAAGCGCTTGCCCCCGCTTTCGCCCTGCGAGCCGATGCCGATCCACGCCGTGGATCCAACATGTACTTGGAGGAGCTTTGCTTCGGGCACATCCGCCAGCACCCACAGTTTCGTCGCATCCGCCAGCACCATCAGGTACTCGCGCTCGGGCCCGACCAATTCGCCGAGCGTCACCTCGCGTTGCACGACCAGCCCATCGATCGCAGCATGGATCGCATGACGCGGAGCGACTTCTCCTGTGTTGGCCACCGTTTCGATGGCCTTCTCGGACATCCCCAAGAGGTGGAGACGATTCGCCGAGGCCTTGCTCGCAGACTCGACCGCTCGGAGCGCGGCGACAGATGCCTTGTACTCGGCCTCTCGCCGCTGCACTTCGGTCAGCGAGATGCCTTGAGACCGTTCGTAAAGCCCGCGAGCCCGTTCCCAAGCGACTTTGGACAGATCGACGGCGGGCCCGGCCGTCTGAACTGCGACACGTCGTTGCAAATAGTCGGCTTGGGCTTCGCCGAGCTCGGGACTCTCGATGATGGCCAGCTCCTGCCCGGCCTTCACCAGGTCGCCGACGCGGACCTTCAACTCGGCGATACGTCCGCGCAGTGGTGAACCAACGTGAGCCATGGCTTCGGTGTTGAATCCGACACGTGCCGGGGCCGTGATCGTCGGGCGCAAGACCCACAGCTGGGCCGCCTCCGTCTTCACGCCGTAGCGCGTGATCGCATCCGCCGCGAGCATGACTTCGTCGACGTGCTCCTCACGACTCTCGGTACCGTGGTCATGTCCGTCCGACTCGGTGTGTTTTTCCTTCCCGGCAGCCTTCGCACCGGGGGCGGTGGCCGTCGAGTCCGTGGCGTTCTTCTTGCAGGATCCCAGCAAGAACAGCGCAAGCGTTGGGGCCGTCAGAGCAAGAAAGCGCAGCGCTTGCTTGCGATGTGAGCGCGTGCGATCGCCGTCCGCGTTCGATTCAGTTGTGAAGTGGTACATGGAGGGATCGGGTCAGAGCTCGTTCGGTGCGGGAATGGAGAACTCAGCAGCCCAGCGCAGCGGTGTCGCTTCCGGTGCTTCGTCTCCAGCAAGTCGTTCCGCGAGGCCCGGACCGCCGACGGCGCGTTGCAGACGAATTCGTGCGAGAGCGGCTCGCGCTTGGACCTCGATCGCTTGAGTCTCGGCGAGGCGTAGGTCCTGCTCGGCGAGGAAGAGCGGCGTCACGTCCGTCTGACCCGCGCGATACGCGTCCTCGGCGAGCTCGCGCCGCTGACGCTGCAACGGAATCAGGTCGGCCTCGATGCGGGCGAGGTTCGCGACGCTGGCGTCCAGCGCTTGGTAGGCCGTGCGCACTTCCTCCACCACGATGCGCTTCGCAAGGGTCAGTTCGTGTCGGGCCTCGAGCTGCTCAGCGAGCGTCAGGGCTCGACGGGCGTCACCGCTGTCGAAGATCGGCAACGGTGCCGAGAGTGCCGGACCGACTTGCCAGCCGTCGTCGCTTTGAGCCTCCAGGCCGACGCTCGCCCCCTCCCACGGCAAGAGCCGCGCGAGTGCCGCGTCGTCTCCGAGTGCTCGAAGTCGCCACGCGATCGCTTGGATCTCGGGACGTGCTACGAGCGCTGCGTCCGTCCAGTCGCGCTCGGAGCGACGGCGGAGTGTTTGCGCCGCCCAGGGCTCCAAGGACCAGGTCGCAGCCGAGGACGGCTCACCGATCAGTCGTGCGAGACCGAGTCGGCTGGTGCGTTCTTCGAGGCGCGCCTCATCGATCGAGACCTGTAGTCCGACCCGTTGTGCTTGCAGGGTGACGACATCGCTGCGCATTCCCTCACCGGCGTCAAGTCGTGCCTCGGCTGTCGCGACGAGTCTTTCGACGAGCGCCAAGCGTGCTTCGAGCACTGGGCGGAGCGCAGCCGAAGCCTGGGCCTCGGCGTAGCGCTCCTGCACTTCGCTGATCACGTCGAGTGCCGTGACGACGGCGTCGGCTGATGCTGCACGCAGTCGGTTGTCCGCGGCACTCGCACGTGTCGGGCGTTGAAGCGCTTGCACGAATTCCTGCACGAACGACGCCTCGATTTGCGAGTTCCCATTCCCGGCGCGGAACACCACGCTGAGGACCGGGTTCGGGAGGAGCCGCGCTTGATCCGCGTGCGCCATCGCGACGCGCACACGAGCGAGGGCCGACTGCAGGCCTGGGTCCGTCGTCACTGCTCGCTGAACCGCTTGCTCGAGCGCCAGATTGCCCTCGACGAGGTCGAGTTCGTCGACGGCGCCACCTTCGGGGCCGACAGCGCGGAACTCGAGCGTTGCAGGCAATCGTGCTGCTTCGGTGATGGCCGCCTCGGCATCGACCGCCGCGCTCGGAAGCGCTGAACAAGCGCCCAGTAGTCCCGCGGCGAGCAGCGCTTGGAGCGCGATCGTCACAGCGAAGCGCGCGAACTGCGGTCGAGTCGAACTCGTGCGCGCCACCTGCCGCGTAGCATCGTGGTGCGAAGTTCGTGCGAGCAGACGGATACGTAGGAACGGAACGGAGGCAGGGCTACGAAGTCTCAAGAGAACTCTCCACGTCGGTCAGGGCCGGACTAGGGCCTCGGCGAACGTGCCGAGGCGCAACACCATCCGCTTCGCGTGGCTAGGCCACGGTCAGCTCGATGAAGGTGAGCGCCTCTTAGACGAGGAGAACTACGCTGCGAATGTGCGCCAGCGTGTCGGCGACGCGTGGAATCTCGATCGGCGGGCCGCGTCCGGCGGTCACGCACGGAGGGCAGAACTGAATTCGAATCTCAGGCAGCGGTGCGACCCAATGGACGAATTGAATCTCGATCCAACGGGCCCGAGCGAACTGAGCCTCGGACGGTCCAGGCACCGCGAGGTCGATGCACGGACAAGCTTCTCCAGCGGCCGTCGACACTCCGGACTCGCTCGAGGGCCCTTCGTTCTGGTGCCCTTCACATCCGCCGCAGTCGGCGTCGGTGGCCTTGATCTCGACGCTCACGCAGCCGTCTGCTTCTATACACACCACGAATCCCTGCGCCGGCGTGAGGCCGGAGAGCAACATCATCGCGAGGCAGAGCCAGGCGGTGAATCGTGAGTGGATCGGCAGCTTCAAGGGCGGAGTGTTGACCGTAGGGTCGGCATTCGGGAGGCATGACTTGAGTCGGAGTCCCTGCAGGAGTCAAGTCCGGGCCTCCCGATCGCACTTGTCTACGAGGGATCTGCGTCTCGAGTTAGACCGGATCCGATTCCCACTTTCCGGGAGTCTGAACCGCCTCGGCAGGTAGGAACGCTGTGCGGTCCGCTCTGCGGCAAGGCGCCCGGAAGGTCGAGGTGCTGCCTGAGTTTCGGAAGCCAGCGCCTATCAGGCTCGTGCGAAACGCCGCACGACCTCGCGCGCGCTTTCGATCGTCTCGGATGAAGCGAGATCCGCGACTGCTTCGATCACTGCCATGACCTCGGCCGCCGTTGCGCCGCAGCGCACGGCACCGCGTGCGTGGCTTGCGAGTTGGCGATCCTGACCGAGCACGGCGAGGGCGGCGCAGGCCAGGATCTCGCGACGATCGGCGTCGAGACCTGGCCGGCACAAGACGCGCCCGTAGGCATGCTCGAGGACGTGCCGCGCGAAGAGGGGATGGTGGCGTCCGAGTAGTGCGCGCACCTCGTCCTTCGATTCGGCATAGATCCGATCGAAGAGCTCCGCGCCGCCCTCCGTGGGCTCCGCGAGCTCGTCGGGCGCCGGAACCCCGAGCCCGCCGACAGACTCGATCACGCCGTAGGATTCCACCGCGCGTGGAACCCCGGCGAACACGTGGACCATGAGGAGCGCTTCGCGCCAGCGCCGGTCGGGCTCGCCAGCTGTCGCGCGCGCTCGTTCGGCGCGGACGGTCTTCCAGTCACCGATCACGCAAGCTGCGAACAGGCGCGCGAGGCGCAGGTCGGGACCCGAGAGGCTCATCGATGGTCCGAGAGCGTTCCGATCCGCGATCCGAGTCGCACCGCGACGCCCGGTGCGAGTTGCGCGTTCGCTCTCGCGACTCCGCGCGGAGCGACGAGCACGATCGTCGAGCCCATCTCGAAGCGTGCGAGTTCTCCGCCGCGATCGAAGCGCGAGCCCGGACGGACCGGTTCAGCTGCGTAGCTCGGTTCAACACCCAAGACGCGGATGCGCCCGACGTTCAAGGCTCCGACGAGAACGAGGAGGAACGTACCGTGCTCGCTCTCGAGGCGTAGCACGCAGCGCTCGTTGACGTCGAGGACGCGTCGTCGATCCAGCACTTTGGGTGCGACGGAGAACCGGTCGCCGTCGATCCAGCGCACGGCCGCAAGGCGCGCGTCGACCGGCGCATGGATGCGGTGGTAGTCGCGAGGCGAGAGGTAGATCGTCCACGCGACGCCGCCCTCGAGATCGAGCCCCGTTTCGAGTCCGCCGCACAGTTCGGCGACCGAGTAGGGGCGACCTTTCGCCTGCAGAATCGTGCCGTGCTCGATGGGGCACATGGTCTGCACCGTGCCATCTACGGGTGAGAGCAAGGCCTTGGGATCGGGGTCGAGTGCGCGCGAACCTGGCTTGAGCTCGCGCACGAAGAAGGCGCCGAGGCTCGGGAAGTCACGGATCGCGAGGCGAACCTCGGAGAGGTCCGCGCCCGCATAGCGCGCGAAGCCGCCGTACACGGGCGCGCGCAAGAAGCGCGGCACGCGGAGGTCGGTCGCCCAGCCCATCAACCGGGAGAGACCCCGGCGCGCAAAGCGGGTCATCCGCCGGACGCGCCTCCGCCCTGGCCGCTGGCACCGTTCTGCCCCGCGCCGGCACCGTTCTGTTCGCGTCGTGCCGAGCGATTGCCACCGCCACCCTCACCACCGAAACCGCCGCCGCGGAGGCGCTCGATCTCGGATTCGGCGATCTGTCGGCCCGTGTCGGGTCCGAACAGACGCTCGAGTTCCTGTGTAGACCAATCGCGCGCGTCACGCATCGCAGTGCGCAATTGCTCGCCGTCCATCGCGCCGCTCTCACGGGCCAAGCGCATCGACTCGCGCATCTCGTCGATCTTGGTCTTCGATTGCAGATAGAAGTCGGCGAGCTGACGCTCCTCGGCCTCGTTCAAGCCGAAGCGCTGGGCCTGGCGGTCCGCGCGTTGGAGTCGTTGTTCCTCTTCACGCTTCAGACGTTCTTCCTCGCGACGACGCTCCTCGGCCGCTTTCTCGTCGGCGATGACCTGCAGGATCTGTTCGCGTTGGGCAGCGATGAGCGGCGTGGCCGACGTGGTCGTCTTCGGAGCTTCTTCGAGAACTACGGCCGAGCGCGCGGCGGCCGTCCTGAGCTCGCGGATCTGCGCTTCGAGATCGGCGACTTCCATGGAGAGCGCATCGACGCGGCGTTCGGCGTCGAGCGACAGATTGGCGACCGATGGCGCGGCAGCCTTGACGGGCTCGACCGGTGCGCTCGCCGCCGTGGGGGCGGGGGCGAAGAGGGCGGCGCCCGCAGCACCGGCCGCAGCGGCGACGAGAAGTGCGGCGAGGACGAGGAGTAGCTTCATGGATGTGCCCGGACTCGAGTAAATCGAGTCGGTGAATCTTAGGAGTTTCTGAAGGCGGAGGCACGCACGGTGCTCCATCCTGCTCGCCCGCTGAACCGACGGCGGGTGCCCCGGTTCCTCGAAGGCCACCACGGACCCCCATGGATCTCACGTTCAGCGACGAATTGCGGATGTTGCGCGACCTCGCGCGCGACTTCACCGACTCCCGGATTCGCCCGATCACGGCCCAGATCGAGCGCGATCACAGCGTGCCGCGAGGCCTCTTCCGCGAGCTAGCGGACGCGGGCCTTTTGGGGGTCGCGATCCCTACGGAGTATGGCGGCGCGGGACTCGGCGAGATGGGCCTGTGCGTCGTCATGGAGGAGATCACGCAGGGGGACTTCTCCGTCGCCGTGACCTACGGCGCGCACGCCAGCATCGGAGCGATGTCGATCGTCGTGGGCGGCTCGGATGAGCAGAAACAGCGCTTCTTACCCGACCTCGCGAGCGGCAAGGTGCTCGCGGCCTACGCGTTGTCGGAAGCCAACGCGGGCTCCGATCCAGCTGCGATGCGCACGACCGCTCGTCGAGATGGCGACGATTGGATCCTAGACGGCGAGAAGGTGTGGATCACGAACGGCGACATCGCCGACCTCCTCATCGTGTACGCCGTCACGGATCGATCGAAGGGCGCGAAGGGGATCACCGCCTTCCTGGTGCCGAGTCGCACGCCGGGCTTCACCGTCGGGAAGCGCGAGGAGAAGATGGGCCAGCGCGGCAGCTCGACGGTCGCCATCGCCTTCGATTCCGTGCGCGTCCCCGATCGGAACCGGATGGGTGAACTCGGCGGCGGCTTCAAGATCGCCATGGCGACGCTCGACCGCGGGCGACTCGCTCTCGGCGCGAACTGCCTGGGTTCAGCACGTGAAGCGCACAAGCTTTCCGTCGACTACGCGCGACAACGCGAAGCGTTTGGCAAGCCGATTTCAGAACACCAGGCCATCCAGTGGATGCTCGCGGATTCCGCGTGCGACATCTTCACGATGGAGAGCCTCGTCTATCGAACCGCGTGGTTGTGCGACGAAGGTATCGCGTTCGGCCGCGAATCGGCGATGGTCAAGCTCATCTGCAGCGAAGCGCTGGGGCGCGTCGTCGATCGTGCGGTGCAAATCCACGGAGGGATGGGGTATTCGGCCGAGTACCGGATCGAACAGCTGTACCGCGATGCGCGTGTGACGCGGATCTACGAAGGCACGAGTGAGATCCAGCGCATCGTGATCGCGCGTGACGTGCTGCGGCGCGGCGTCTGAGCTCGTGTGAAGAATCGAACCGACACGCTCTCCGATGTTGGTAGCGCCGCTTCAGCGTCGCGTCGCCCGTGACTTCTTCACAGTCAGAGAGTTCTGGCGTCGTGGAGCGCACGATCGTCGTGATGGCGAAGGCGCCCATCGCCGGACTCGCGAAGACGCGCCTACAGCGTGAGACCGGACACGAACCGGAGACGATTTCGAGGATCGCCGCGGCGTTCTTCACGGATGTGATGGCGAGCTGTGCGCAAGTGGTCGAGGCACGGACCGTGGTCGCATTCGCGCCGGTCGAGAGCCGTGACTTCTTCGCGGACGCTGCGCCGCGCGCCGTGCTCGTCCCTCAAGTCGAGGGTGACCTCGGCGCTCGTATGCAAGCTGCGTTCGAGTTCGCGTTCACGACCGGCGCGTCGCGTGTCGTCATGATCGGGGCGGATGCGCCACACTTCGGCGCGGCGAGGATCCGTGCCGCCTTCGCTGCGTTGGAGCGGGCTCCGTGCGCGATCGTGCCCGCGGACGACGGCGGTTACTGCGCGATCGGACTCGACGAACCGCGCGCGGAACTCCTCGCGAACGTGCCTTGGAGCACGAGCGAAGTGCTCGACGTCACGCTCGCGCGAGCGAGTGCGTTGGGACTCCGCGTCGAGATCCTCCCGCGAGACTTCGACGTCGACACCGCCGCGGACCTCGATCGCCTCGCGGCGCTCCTCGTCGTGAGTCCCGACCATGCCCCGACGACCGCGCGCGAACTCCGGACCCTTCCGCGACGCGGTCAGTAGCCCAGCGATTTCAGGATGCGCACCGTCTCCGCGTCGTTCTTCTCGAATGCCGCGCGGTGTTCGCGGAGCACCGCGCCAAGTTCGGGGAAGCGCGCGTCGAGCGCCGTGAAGCGCGCGAGCTCGGCCTGCAATCGCTCGACCGGCGCGCGCGTCGGCGGATCCAGGGCGAGGTTCGTTACCTCGAACGGGTCGACGGCGAGATCGTAGAGCTCGTCGGACAACGTCACGAGTCGACGCGTGCCATCAACCGCATCCGCGGTGTGCACGAAGCGACGGATCCACTTCCACCCGCCGATGCGGACCGACTTCGATTGGATGGCGCCTTCGACCTCGTCGCGGTCGATTTTCTCGGCGAAAAGTGGGCGAACCTGGTCCGCGCCGGTGCGCCACGCTTCAGCCAGCGACTGGCCGCGCGCGGGCCCAGGCTCTGCGAGCGGAGGAAGTCCGAGCAGGTCGAGAAGCGTCGGCGTGACGTCCGTGAGGCTCGTGTCCGTGCCGCGCACTCCCGGTGATGGTCGCCCAGCGAGGATGTCGGGCCAGCGCACGAGGAGTGGCACGCGCACGGTCGCTTCGGACACGTTGCGTCCGTGCTCGAACCAGTAGTCCTGCTCGCCCAGGCTTTCGCCGTGATCCGACGTGACGACGACGAGCGTGCGCTCGAGTTCGCCTGTCTTGCGCAACGCATCGAAAAGTCGGCCAAGCTCGTGGTCCGCGTAGCGCACCTCGGCGTCGTGACGCGCGATCACGCGGGCCGCGTCGATTCGCCCATCCGTCCCGCGTGCGTCAGTCGGCACGTTGTACTCGGCGATCCATCGGCGATTCAGCCCCGACAGTCGCGGCTCCGGCGGCGGCGGAATCCACTCCGGATCAGTCTCGTCGAAGACGCGGTGTTCGATCGGCGCTGCGTAGACGCCGTGCGGATCCATGAGGTGCAACCACAGGAACCAGGGCGTGCCCTCGCGGCGGATCGAAGTGCCTGGACCCGCGTTCGCGGCCGGGGCTCCGAGACCGAGCGCCGCCAGCGCACCGTCGATCAGCGACCGAGCCGTGCGTTGCGGCACGTTCTCGGGCGGGACGCCATGCACGTCCGGCAAATCCTCGGTCCAGGAATCGAACCCGCGCGCCAGGCCGGAGAAATCGTCGCGCAAGACGAAGTTGCCGACGATCGCGGCCGTCGAATATCCGGCGTCGCGCAGTCGTTCCGCGAAGACGGCGCGCGACGCATCGATGGGCACGAGCAGGTCGCGTGCGCCGTGTTCGTGCGGGTAGAGCCCCGTCATCAAGCTCGCGATCGAGGGCGTCGTTTTCGCCCGCGGAGCCGTGACGCTCGTGAACCGGAGTCCTTCGCGGGCGACCGCATCGAGATTCGGCGTGAGGGCTCGTGGATACCCCGCGCACGAGAGTCGGTCGGCGCGCCACGTGTCGATCGTGACGAGCAGTACGTTCGGTCGCTCGGGTGCGCGCGAGCACGCAGCTCCCATGAGCACGGCGACTGCCAGCGCGAGGACCTTCATCGTGACCGCACGAATGCCGGGTCGACGTAGCGCGCGCCGAGGATCTTCGCGCGGTCCCGCTCGTCAGCCTCGGGGACCGCACGGAGGAATCGCAGGTCGAACGCGCTCGCCAGTGACTCCGCGACGAGAATCCCGATCTCCGCCGGTCCCGGATCGCGTCCGCCTCCCGGGATCGTCGCGATGCCGGTTTCGAGGACCGATTCGCCGAGCTTGATCGAGCCGTGGTGGAGCACGCGGCCCTTTTTGCGTCGCTGAGCGGATCCAACGCCTTTGCGTCCGTCCCAGACGAGATCGAGGGGCGTCGAGGAGTGGAAGCACATGCCCGTCCCGGTTCGATCCGAGGCGAGTGCTGCGTCGCCCCGCGGCGTAGCCTCGACGCCGACTCCGCGTAGCGCGACAGCCAGTGCGGCGTGCACGCGTGCATAGGAGTCGGCCACCGTCCCGCGGTAGATCGGGTGATCGAGCGATACCGCGATCGAGAACGTCAGCTCGTTCACGTGGTGGATCGCGCCGCCACCCGTGATGCGTCGCACGATCGCGCGCGCGCGATCGTGCCCCGGCACGCCAGCGAGCGACTGGAAGTACCCGAGCGAAAGCGTGTCCGGCTTCCACGTGTAGAGCCGCAACGTCGGCGGCGCGACGGGCTCCTCGAGCAGTGCCTCGTCGAGGCCCATGTGAAAGGCCGGATCGGCGCCGAACGTGACGATCAGTCGCCAGGGTTCCACGTCGCGATCCTATTCGGAGCACGGCTCCGCATTGAAGACCCAACTCGATCGGGAGAGGCTGGCCCGCTGCTTCAGGCCGCGCTTGCGGCGAGAAACGTGTCGCAGGCGATCTCGAGAATCTTCGGACGGTCCTCGGGTGCGATCTGCAGGAAATCGAATTCCGGCAGGAGCTCCAGGCGCGACGCTTCGCCCATCCCGCCGATCGAGAGCACGAGGTCGATCGTGTGGACGAGGCGGGCCAGCGCCGCTTCACGCGGAAACGCCTCGTTGCGCTCGTAGTGGTGGTGGTGACCAGCGACGGACACGAGTTCCTCGGGCAGTTTCCACGCTTGCGCGATGCGCTCGCCCGCGCGTTCGTGCTGGAGGAAGAAGACCCGCCCGAGCAGGCAGGGTCGCACTTCGCCGCGGTCGCGGACCTCGCGGCGCACGGTCTCGAGCAACGCGATCTTGCCGATGTCGTGAAGCAATCCGATGAGGAACGCGCGATCCGGGTCCATGCCCAGCGACGGCCCGATGGCGCGTGCGATCTGGCCAGCGGACTGGGACTGCCGCCAGACCTGCGTCGCGACTGCGGCGATGGACTTGTCCTGCAAGAGCATCGTTCTCATCGAGACCGACATGATCATGGAGCGCGTGGCACGCATCCCCAGGCGGACGACGGCGTCGCGCAACGTGGTGCACGGATGTGCGCCCGCGTACAGGGCTGAATTCGCGACGCGCAGCATCTCGCTCGAGAGCACGGCGTCGTGCGCGATGAGCTCGACGATGTCGGCGACGTTCGCGGAGTTCTTCGCCGTCATCTCCATGGCCGCCAGGCTGGACTGCGGCAAGTGGGGGAGGACGAGGTCACCGGACTCGACCCTCTTCGCCACCGCGGTGAGGATCTGGTTCTCGCGCCCCGTCAGCGTCTCGTTGAAGTGGTCGCGTCCGTCGAGCATCGACAGGATGTCGCCGTCGCATACTGGCTGATCGATCGTCGGCAGGTTGCGCGTGGCGGGGATGGGCCCCGGAATCGAGTCGAGGTCTGTGGAGCGGGCCGAGCCCGTCTTCGGCGCGGCGGACCGCTTTGCCGGCGGACGTGCCTTCGGCGCCGGGGCGCCGAAGCCAAACAGACGCTTGAGGAAAGCCAGCATGGGGACGGGGCGCAACCAGACTCGTTCGAGCCTCCGGCTACCTATCGACCGCCAGGACCAGCGCCTTGACCGTCGATCCGCGGATGTCCGGATGCCGAGTGCGCCGGCGCCGATTCGTACCCGCGGTCCGACCCGAGCGCGGGCGGCTGACCGATGCTCGGAGCAGCTGAAGAATTCACGGGCTGAGCAGCCCGTTCTAAAAAGTCCGGCCGCCTGAAGAAGCGTGCCGTCGCACTGCTGCGCCGGACTCCTCGCGCCGTCCTCAGCGGCCAAGGAGGCCGCTTCCGGCGTCGCTCCTTCGTCCTCCTTGCATTGCTTAGGCACAATTCTTCAGGCGGCCGGACTTTTTAGAACGGGCTGCCAGCGCCGCCAAGGGGCGCAGGTGGTTCCGGAGAGCACGTAGGATCGATTCCCTCGAGGGGTCCGAGCGCAGGCTGACGCCCAAAAACCCTGAGGTATCTGCGCGCTGCGATAGGAATCTCGGAAGTAGTCGCTCAGGGCCCGGTGGAGAATTCACGGCATCTGCGCGCGGCGGGCGGTTCCACGCGGTGCCACTCCGGTCCAGGAGGCCGAAGGATCGATTTCTTCGCTGCTTGCCAGGGCAGCCTTCGGAGTCCATGCGCGCGCTCGGCCTTCGCTATGCAGTTCGAAGCCGAAGGAGACGTGGCGCCCGACCCTCAGTCGGCGGAGTTGGTCGTGTAGGACTCGAGCGGTGGGCACGAGCACACGAGGTGCTTGTCGCCATACGCGTTGTCGACGCGGCCGACGGACGGCCAGAACTTCGCTTCACGTGTCCACGGGGCCGGGTACGCGGCCAGCTCGCGTGAATAGCGCCGCGACCACGTGTCGGAGATGACGACCTCCTGCGTGTGTGGCGCTTGTTTCAGCGGGTTGTCCTCGCGGTCGAGTTCGCCGCGTTCGATCTGGGTCACTTCGGCGCGGATCCGCTCCATCGCGTCGACGAAGCGGTCGAGCTCGGCGCGACCTTCGCTCTCGGTCGGCTCGACCATGAGCGTGCCGGCGACCGGCCAGCTCATCGTCGGCGCGTGGAATCCGAAGTCCATGAGGCGCTTCGCGACGTCCTCGACCTCGACACCAGCCGACTTCAGCGGGCGGCAGTCGAGGATGCACTCGTGCGCGACGAGTCCGTTCGCCGCGCGATAGAGAATCGGATAGCTCGATTCGAGGCGTTTCGCCACGTAGTTCGCGTTGAGGATCGCGACCTCCGTCGCATGACGGAGCCCGTCGGGCCCCATCATCGCGATGTACATCCACGGGATCGGCAAGATGCTCGCGCTGCCCCACGGGGCGGACGAGATCGGACCGATCGCGTGCTGGCCGCCGGTCGCGGCGTTGGGATGTCCGGGCAGGTAGGTCGCGAGGTGCCTCGCGACGGAGATCGGTCCCATGCCGGGTCCGCCGCCGCCGTGCGGGATGCAAAACGTCTTGTGCAGGTTCAAGTGGCAGACGTCCGCGCCGATGTCGCCCGGTCGGCACAGCCCGACCTGGGCGTTCATGTTCGCGCCGTCCATGTACACCTGGCCGCCGTGGCGGTGGACGATGGCGCAGATCTCCGCAACGCTGGCTTCGAACACGCCGTGTGTCGACGGATACGTGATCATCAGCGCGGCGAGGTGCGCTGAGTTCGCTTCAGCCTTCGCCTTCAGATCGCCGACGTCGACGTTGCCTTGCTCGTCACACTCGACGACGACGACTCTCATGCCGGCCATCACGGCACTGGCTGGATTCGTGCCGTGCGCGGAATGGGGGATGAGGCACACATCGCGCTGCGGCGCGCCGCGCTCCTGGTGGTACGCGCGGATGACTTGGAGACCGGCGTATTCGCCTTGGCTACCCGCGTTCGGTTGCAGCGAAGTTGCGGCGAAGCCCGTGATTTCCGAGAGCCAAGCCTCGAGCTCCGCGAAGAGCTTCTGGTAGCCCTTCGTCTGCGTCGGCGGCGCGAACGGATGGATGCGACCGAACCCCGGCTCGGTGATCGGCAGCATCTCGGCCGCCGCGTTGAGCTTCATCGTGCACGAGCCCAGAGGGATCATCGAGTGGACCAGCGAGAGGTCCTTCGATTGCAGCCTGTGCAGGTATCGCATCATCTCCGTCTCGGAGCGGTGCGTGCGAAAGACCGGGTGCGACAGGATCTCGCCCTTGCGCGCGTGATTTCCTAGATCGGGAACTGTGGTGCGAGCGACGAGCGCCTCGACTTCGACGAGCGTCGTTTCGTGATTCGTCACGACGCCGATCAAGTCCGCGATGTCCTGCAGCGTCGTGGTCTCGTCCAACGCGATGCCAACGCCGTTGTCGTAGAGGCGCAGGTTGATGCGCTTCGCCTCGGCCGCGCGCAGCACGCGGCGCATCTCGGAGTGCGTCAGATCGACGCGCAACGTGTCGAACACGATGCCCGGCCGTACTTTCGCGCCCACCGCGAAGAGCCCGGAAGCGAGCGACGCCGTGAGATGACGCACGCGCCGCGCGATACGCTGCAGTCCATCGGGTCCGTGGTAGACCGCATAGCACCCGGCCATCACGGCGAGGAGCACCTGCGCCGTGCAGATGTTGCTGGTCGCTTTCTCGCGGCGGATGTGCTGCTCGCGGGTTTGCAGTGCGAGGCGCAGCGCGCGGCGACCGTTCCTATCGACCGAAACTCCGGCGAGACGGCCCGGAAGGCTGCGTTTCCAGGCTTCGCGCGTCGCGAGGAACGCGGCATGCGGGCCGCCGAAACCGAGCGGGACGCCGAAGCGTTGCGTGTTGCCGACGGCGACGTCGGCACCCCACGCAGCCGGCGGTTCGAGCAGAACGAGTGACAGCGGATCACACGCAGCGACCACGTGTGCACCGGCGGCGTGAGCGCGTGCGGCGAACCCGGACAGGTCGCGCACCATGCCGTCGGTGGACGGATGCTGAGCCAAGGCGCCGAAGAAGCGCCCAACCTCGAACTCGAACGTCATCGGATCGCCCACGACGATCTCGAAGCCGAGAGGCAACGCGCGCTGCTTCACGACTTCGATCGTCTGGGGATGGCAAGCTGCGTCGACGAAGAACGCGATCGCGCTCTTCGACTTGGCGACGTCGTGGACGAGCGCCATGGCCTCGGCGGCGGCCGTGCCTTCGTCGAGCATCGATGCGTTCGCGATCTCGAACCCGGTGAGGTCCGTGACCATCGTCTGGAAGTTCAGCAGCGCTTCGAGACGGCCTTGCGAGATCTCGGCCTGGTAGGGGGTGTACTGCGTGTACCAGCCGGCGTTCTCGAGCACGTTGCGCAACACGACCGGCGGCGTGACGCAGTCGTGGTACCCCTGACCGATGTAGGTGCGGAACACCTGGTTCTCGGCCGCCATCTTGCGAATCGCGACCAACGCATCCCGTTCCGACAGCGCAGCCGGCAACTTCAACGGCCCCTTCATTCGGATCGCCGGCGGCACGGCCGCGTCGACGAGCGCCGCGAGCGAAGTGTGGCCGACGACCGCGAGCATCTCGGCCACGTCCGCTTCGCGCGGACCCACGTGGCGGTCGACGAAACGGTCCTGAGCGGTCGCTTGGGTTTCGCGCATGGGGCTCGTCGCGCTCGCGGCGCGAACTTCGTCACGGATCATCGGGGTCATGGGGATCGTCGTACTTCGGCTGCGAGGGGGAGTCCGTGCCGCATGCACGGACTCATGCGCTGCGCGCAGTTCTGCGCGACGCCACCAGGATGTTCGGGGCCGAACTCTCGGCCTCTCCACGCGCTGTCAGAGCCTGTGTGAAAACCACAGGCGCCGCGCCGCGGAAGCGGCGCCACTGGGTTCTGAGAGGCCGTAGGATCGATTTCTTCACGGCCTCTCAGTGCTTCTTTTCAGCCAGGAAACGCTCGTAGGCAGCCGCGTCCATCATCTTCGGCATGTCCTTGGAGTTCGGACGGATGCGCACGAGCCAACCCTGGTTCCAGGGATCCTTCGAGAGGATCTCGAGGTGGTCCTCGATCGCCGTATTCGTCTCGACGACTTCGCCGGCGATGGGCGTGTAGAGATCGGAGACGGCCTTCACCGACTCGATCTCGCCGAACGTTTCGCCTTGGTCGAGCGCGCGGCCCGACTCCGGGAGGTCGCAGTACACGAGGTCGCCCTCGTTGCCGTTGCACAGCTCGTTGATGGCGAAGTCCGTGATGCCGATGAGGACCGTCTCACCGTCGACCTTCACCCACTCGTGGCTCTCGGTGTAGCGGCGGTCGTCGGGGCGCGCGGAACGCGTGGCGGATTTCTGGCTCATGTTCTTGGGGTTCACTTGCGGGTGCGAGAGAAGAACGGCAGCGCGCAGAACGTTGCGGCCTGGCGCTTGCCCTTGATGTCGATCTCGGCCACCGTTCCCGGTTCACCCAGGTGAAGCGGGACATAGGCGGTACCGATGTTCGTGCTGAGAGTCGGCGACGGCGAGCCGGAGACGAACGCTCCGACGACCAGGCCACCGACGACGATGCCGTAGCCCTGACGCGGGGCGCGCGGACCATCGGTCTTCACGCCGACGAGGCGACGCGTCGGAGCAGCGCGAATCGCTTCGAGGGCGCTGCGGCCGATCCAGTCACCTTTTTCCGGTGCAAACGACACGCCGAAGTCGAGCCCGGCCTGGATCGGATCGTGTGTCGAGTCGATCTCGTGACCGTAGAGCGGCATGCCCGCTTCGAGGCGCAGCGTGTCGCGCGCGCCCAACCCGATCGGCGCGATGTCGTACATGGCGCCTGCCGTGAGGATCTCGTCCCACACGCGGCTCGCCGTATTCGTCGGCACGTACAGCTCATACCCGAGCTCGCCCGTGTAACCCGTGCGACTGACGCGGACGTTGGGGAATCCGCACACGGTGCCGTACGCGAACTTGTAGTAGCCGAGCTTCGCGAGGTCGAGGCCCTTGACCACGTGTTCCGTGATCTCGCGCGACTTCGGACCCTGCACGGCGATCATCGCGAGTTCGTCCGTCTGATCCTCGATCACGACGTCGAAGCCTGTCTTGTGCTCGCGCATCCAAGCGAGATCGACCTCCGTGTTCGAAGCGTTCACGACGAGGAACACCTCGTCCGTGTCGGGATAGACGAGCAGGTCGTCGATCGGCATGCCGTCTGCGCGGCAGAAGAGCGCATACCGAATCGAACCGGCAGCGATCTTCGCGACGTGGTTCGTGAGCACTGAATCGAGGTACGCGACGCGATCCTTGCCCGTCACGCGCACGCGACCCATGTGCGAGAGGTCGAACAGCCCGGCGTGATTGCGCACGCGCGTGACCTCCTCCAGGATCGGCCCGTACTGCACCGGCATCTCCCACCCGCCGAACTCGACGAGGCGCGCGCCATGGCGGACGTGCCGACTGTGCAGCGGGGTGTTCTTCATCGAGGCTGAGTGGTGTGCGTGGGGGAGTGATGCGGTCCGCGTGCAGATCGTGAAGCGCAGGCCGCGTGGAAACGAAGCAGGGGCGCTCGTCCACCACGGCCCGAAGGCCTGTGGGAGTCGCGCCCCTGTGCAGTCCCTTCCGCGCCGAAGCGCCGACGGACGAGGTCCAGGGCCGGTCGAGATCTCGAGTCCTTCTTGCCTGAGAGTTTCGCGCGGAGCAGAAGCCCCCGCGCTTGCCCCTTCGGCGCCTGGCTCATGGCCAGGACTCTCCCCGAGGTCGACGGCGTGTTGTAGCTAGCCAATCTAGTCGCCGGCACGGTCCGCGCCAAGTCCGGCGACGACTCCATCCGGCGGCGACCGCGCCCTGCGCGACGAGGTACGTTTTTCCGTGGCGTCCCCTCGCGCGCATCGGCCCCGGACGGCACTCCTCCTGATCGTCGCGGCGACGGCCTTCGCTCCGCCGAGCGCCGCCCAGGGCGACCCGTTCGCCCCCGCGATCCGTTGGGAGCACGGATCCGCGCCCCAAGCTCCGGCCCTGCCGCGCGCCGTCGCGTTCGCCGGGCTCGAAAATGCCGCGGTGGGCGCGTGGTCGGGCGGCAACCCGGGGTTCAGCGCGGCACCCGCGCACGCGGTCGGCATCGCAGATCCGCTCGCTCGCGAACCGGCGAGTCCGGGATCGACTGGATCGATCGGCATCGCGGCCGGCGAGTCACCGTGGATCTTCGCGCTGGAGCAGGTGCCTGCACCGGACGCGTGGCATCGGCGCACGCGCGTGCTCGGCTCGCACCTCGACGACGCAGCCGCGACCGGCGGCATGCCTCCGCGTTGGACCCGTGAGTTCCCGTTCACCGCGAACGGCGCCGCGCGCGTCGCGACGGATGTGAGCGGCACGAGCGCGTGGGTCGCCGCGTTCGACGACGCAGCGCAGCGCGTACGCCTGGAGCGGCTCGATGCAACGAGCGGAGCCGTGCTCTTCGCGCGCGATCTCACGGGACTTGGGCTGCAGGAGATCGCCGTCGCCGCGGACGGATCGCGCATCGCCATTGCGGCGGGGCTCGAGATCCACGTACTCGACGACGTCGGCGCGACCGTTCACCACGCGACGCTCGCGGCGACGACAACGGCGCTCGCGCTGTCGGGCGACGGTCGCACGCTCGTGCACGGTGCGAGCGGGATCCTCGCCGTGCGCGTCGATCTCGGACTCGGTTTCGTTCCGAGCGTCTCGATCCCCGCGAACGCGAACGAACTCGCCGTGTGCGCCGCACTCGACGCCGACGGATCGACGCTCGCGATCGGTTGGTGGAGCGCGAACACCGGGACGGCGTGGCGTTTCGAAGTCCGCGATCTCACCGCCGGAACGCGCATCGAACAGCGCACATTCGTCGGGATCGCAGGCGGGCTCCAAGACTTGCCGACCGCGGTCGCGTTGACCGCCGACGGAGAGCGCGCCGCGTTCGCGTGCTGGGGGACGGGATCGAGCGCGCCCGAAGCCGCGATCTGGAATCGCGCGACCGATTCGTACGTGCTCGAAGCGAACCTCGTGGGGAGTGCCTTCGACCTCGTGCTCGCGCTCGACGGCACGCGCGCGCTGGTCGCTGCGAAATCGACGCACGCGAACGTGTTGTCGGGAACCGGTGAGGTCGTGCTGCTCGACACGGGCGAGCGCGATCTCCAAGTGCTCGGGGCACCCCGCGTGGGCGGCACGCTGCACCTCGCGGCGCGCGCGCCCGGCGCCACGTCCGCGCTGTTCCTCTACGGTGAGCCGGTCGCCGTGCCGTTCCGCGTGCCCGGCGTCGCGGGTCAGCTCGCCTTGCGCCGCGTCGGACTCGGCGTCATGCGCTTCAACACCGACGGTCAGGGTCGTGCCGACTGGACATCGCCTATCCCTGCGGATTCAGCCCTGATCGGAACGACGCGCAGTTTCCAAGCCGCGTTCCGCGGTCCACTCGGGACGCGACTCGGATCGACGCTGCTTCGCGTGCGCATCCTCTGAGGTGGCGCAGCGCGAGTGACGTCCGCACCTCGCGCGCACTGGTTCGGATCACAGCGAGCGCCGGAGTCGCAGCGAGTTGGCGATGACCGAGACCGACGAAAGGCTCATCGCCGCACCCGCGATCATCGGGGACAGCAAGAGTCCGAACACGGGATAGAGCACGCCGGCCGCGATCGGAACGCCGAGCACGTTGTAGAGGAAGGCGAAGGTCAGGTTCTGGCGGATATTGCGCATCGTCGCGCGCGAAAGAGTTCGCGCACGCACGATCCCGCCCAGGTCGCCGCGCACCAGCGCGAGGCTGGCGCTCTCGAGCGCGACGTCGCTGCCGTCGCCCATGGCGATCCCGACATCGGCTCGCGCCAACGCGGGCGCGTCGTTCACGCCGTCGCCCGCCATCGCGACGCGACGGCCGGAGGCCTGGAGTCGCGCGACGAGCTCGACCTTGTCGGCCGGCTGCATTTCGGCGTGGATTTCGCTGTCCGTCCCGTCGAGCCCGAGCTCGCGCGCGACTGCATCGACCGTCGCACGCGCGTCGCCGCTCGCCACGATCACGTGCACGCCTTGACCACGAAGCGTTCGGAGCGCCTCGCGCGTCGAGGCCTTGATGGGATCGACCACGCCCAAGAGACCCGCGGCGCGCCCATCGACGGCCACGAAGACGACGGTCTGGCCGGAATGTCGCAAGACTTCGGCGCGTGAAGCCAACGGGCCGAGCTCGAGACCGAGCTCCGTGAAGAGCCGTGCGTTCCCGAGCGCGACCGTGCGGCCTTCGACGGTGCCGGTGACGCCTTTTCCATGAAGCGCACGGAAGTTCGAGGCCGCCGGGATCGCGATGGCTCGTTCATCCAAGCCCGCCAGCACCGCCGCGGCCAGCGGATGTTCGCTGGCGCGCTCGAGCGCTCCGGCGTTCGCGAGCAACGTCCGTTCGTCGAAACCGTTGGCGGTCTCGACGGTCGCGAGCCGCGGCTTGCCCTCGGTCAAGGTGCCCGTCTTGTCGATCACCAGCGTGTCGATGCGTTCGAGGTGCTCGAGCGCTGCAGCGTCACGCACGAGGACGCCGAGCTGTGCCCCACGTCCGATCCCGACCATGACCGACATCGGCGTGGCGAGACCGAGCGCGCACGGGCAGGCGATGATCAGCACGGCGACCGCATTCAAGAGCGCGTGCGCCCAGCGCGGTTCGGGCCCGAAGACGCCCCACGCGAGTGCGGTGATCACGGCGACGAGGACCACGACCGGCACGAACCAGGCCGAGATCCGGTCGGCGAGCTTCTGAACCGGCGCGCGACTGCGCTGCGCTTCACCGACCTGCGCCACGATGCGCGCAAGCAACGTTTCCGAGCCCACGCGCTCGGCGCGCATCACGAAACTGCCCGAGCCGTTCTGCGTGCCGCCCGTGACTCGTTCGCCCGTGTGCTTCTCGACCGGGATCGGCTCGCCGGTCAGCATGGATTCGTCGATGGAACTCGCGCCCTCGAGGACGGCGCCGTCGACCGGGACGCGATCGCCGGGTCGCACGCGCAGGCGTTCGCCGACTTTCACGTGCTCGAGCGGCACGTCTTCCTCAGCACCGTCGTCGCGCACGAGCCGTGCGTGTTTCGGGCTCATCCCGAGCAGCGCGCGAATCGCGCCCGATGTCGCGGCGCGCGCGCGCAGCTCGAGCACTTGGCCCAAGAGGACGAACGTCACGATGACGGCCGCGCTCTCGAAGTAGATCGGCAGCATGTCGCCGTGACGGAGCGCCTTGGGCACGAGGGCCGGGAAGAGCAGCACGAACACGCTGAACAGGTAGGCGGCGCCCGTACCGAGCGCGATCAGCGTGAACATGTTCGCGCGTCGATTGCGGATGGACGCCCACCCGCGCGTGAAGAACGGCGCGCCTCCCCACACGACGACCGGCGTCGCGAACGCGAACTGCAACCAGGCGGACAACGTGCTGGGCACGCGACCGGCGAGACTCGGGACCATCTCGGTCGTGGCCAAGATCAGGGCCGGCACCGACAGCGCGAGGCTCACCCAGAACCGGCGCGTCATGCTGCGCAGTTCGCTGTCGTCCGGCGGTTCCGCGCTCGCGATCTTCGGCTCGAGGGCCATGCCGCAGATCGGGCAGTCGCCTGGACCGTCCCGGACGATCTCCGGGTGCATCGGACAGGTGTAGGTCGTGCTCGATCGCGCGCTGGTCGGCCCTGCTTGCGCCGAAGCAGGCGGCGGCTTCGGCAAAGGACCACAACATCCGCCCGCTTTCGGCGCGTCGATCGCGAGGTACTTGGAGGGCTCGGCCTCGAACTCGCGCCGACAGTGCGGGCTGCAGAAGGCGT
>JAYTBY010000845.1:0-5412 GCA_043736755.1 Planctomycetota bacterium
GCACCGCCGCCATTTAGGCTTCTCGATCCCGACGGCACGCTCGCGCGTCGCATCGAGGACGTTCACCACAGCGTGCGCCGCCGACTCGCGACGCTCGGAGAAGCGACGGGCGACGCCTGGCGCGCGCGCTTCGAACCGCTCGCGGAGTTGGAACTCGTCGCCGCCGGTCACTCGGAGCCGCGCATCGCGTGGGTCCAGCGCGAATTCCCGCTCACGCGCGCCGCCGCGCGCGCAGCGCTGACGCTGTCGGATCTCGCGGCCGAGCGTGGGCAGGCACGCACGGCCGCTCGCTTCGCCGAGCGCGCGTTGCTCGACATCGGACGCGATGACGATGCAATCCGGAAAGCCGTGGCACTGCGCTCACGAACGCGGCGTGCGACGACCACGAGCCGCCCCAGTGGACCGATCGGGCTCACACTCGAGCGCACGATCAGCTTCGGGCCCGCGCCCGATCCGCGCGACGCGACGATCCCCGGGCTCGCGTTCGCGATCGACGATGAAGACGTGTCGATCGAGAGCAGCGCGCTCTCCGTCACCGGTTTGGAGCCACCGCGCGTGGTCGACCTCGGCGCGACGTGGCACCACGCGAACGGTCGTCTCCTCCGCTTCGACGGAGCGGGACAGGCGACCGCGGCGCTCGACGTCGCGGCGGCCTTGCTCCCCCTCGGTGTCGAGGCCGCCGCAGCATTCTCGGAAGCCGGCGCAGCCTGGGACGAACGCTTCGCAGTGCGCGACGCACACCTCGCTCTCGTCGTGGGTCGCGCGCGGGAGAGCCGTGGAAATGCGCTCGTCGGCGTCGATGCGCGCGCCGTTGCGCGGATCGCGTGGGCGCGCGACCAAGACACGTTCGTTCAAGACGGCGTGCGCAACGAATCCGTTCCGCTCACCGGTGCCGCGGCGCTGATCGAGTTCCAGCCCGGCCCCCTCCTCGTCGACGACGTGCTCGTCGTCCACTTCCGCGCCTGGACGGTCGGTGCGGAGACCGCGACCGAACTCGACGAAGCGCGGACCGAGTCGTGGTGCGCCGGCTTCGACCCACAGAGCGGAACCTGGCTCTGGTCGCGGCGTCTCGCGACGGGCACGACCGCGCGGGCGATTGCTCGCGGGCGCATGGAGCCTCCGGAACCGACGAGTCTGCCTGCGCTGCCGCCGGTCGCGACCGCGGGTGGCTTGGTCGCGATCGACACAGGCCTCGGCGCCATCGCCTGCATCGACGCGCTCGACGGCCGCGTGGCTTGGATCGTGCGCATCTCGCGCCGCAACACGCGACCGTCGCCGACGGGCGGGTGGCTCGTCGACGACGCCCACCTGTGGGCTGTACCCGCCGCGGCCGAGGGCTCACTCCTGCGCCTCGGCGCGGGCTCCGACGTCGGCGCGGGACTCCTGGTCGCCGCGCCGCTCGTCCTCGAGGACGCGCGAATCCCGCTGGCCCTCGAGCGCGGGTCGCACTCGACGTGGCTCGCATGGACCGCGGGCGCGGGCGGTGTGGCGATCCTGCGTCAGGACTTGGCCTCCGGGCGTGAGTCGCGGTCGGCCGTGATTCCCTTCGCGATCCTCGAGCGCGGCTCGATCGCCTCGGCGGAGGTCGACGTCGGCTGGATCGCGGCGGCTGGTGGTCGCGCGTGGATCCTGGACCACGAACTCCGTGTGCGAGCGGACGTCGAATTCGGACCGCGCCGCGCGGTTCCGCGGGTGAGCGCGCTGGCGCGGCGAGGCACGTCCGGCGTCGGCTTGATCCGCATCGCCGGGCCGAACTCGATCGCGTTTCTCGTGAGCCCCTGACCCCGCCGAGAAAGGCTTTCGAAAGCGGGCTCGCAGGCCCCGCGCGCCGCGAGTACGGTGCTCGAAGCCCGAAGATCCTTCCGACGCCCCGCGAGACCGGAGCGCGGGTGGCCGATAGGGAGGAAACGGGTTCCGCAGTCGTCGGAACCGCGCCGATCGACCGCCCCCGTCCAAAAGTTCCCCGCACTTCCGATCCAAGCCGCGCGCGTTCCGATCGACGGCCGGCACCGACTCCACAACGAGCTCACGTCATGACCGAAGCCTCTCTGGAGCGACTTCGCGCGGTCCACGCGCAGATGAAGTCCGAACTGCACCGGACGATCGTCGGGCAGGAAAAGGTGATCGACGAGCTCCTGCTCGCGGTCCTCACGCGCGGTCACGTTTTGCTCGTCGGCGTGCCGGGCCTAGCGAAGACCTTGCTCGTTTCGAGCCTCGCGCGCACGCTCGATCTGTCGTTCGCGCGGATCCAATTCACGCCCGACTTGATGCCCAGCGACATCACGGGCACGGAGCTCCTGCAGATCGATCCGGTCACGAACGCGCGCTCGTTCCGCTTCGCAGCGGGGCCGCTCTTCGCGAACGTGGTCCTCGCGGACGAGATCAACCGCACGCCACCCAAGACTCAAGCCGCGTTGCTCGAAGCGATGGTCGAACGACAGGTCACGAGCGCCGGCAAGCGCCACGAACTCCCCGATCCGTTCTTTGTCCTCGCGACGCAGAACCCGATCGAACAAGAGGGCACCTATCCCCTGCCCGAGGCCCAGCTCGACCGCTTCATGTTCCTCGTGCAGGTCGGGTACCCGAGCTTCGAGGAAGAGCGCGAGATCCTGCGTCGCACGACCGGTGGCGTCGGCGAAGAGCCCAAGAAGGTCGTCGGTGCCGAAGAGCTTCTCGCCTTCCAGCGCACGATCCGCGGCATCGCGATCGCCGACCACGTCTACGACTTCGTGCTCGCGCTGACGCGCGGTACGCGCAGCAAGACGGAAGGCCAGGCTTCGTTCCTGCGCGATTGGGTCACGTGGGGAGCGGGCCCGCGTGCGAGTCAGTTCCTCGTCCTCGGCGCGAAAGCTCACGCAGCGATCGCGGGTCGCCACCACGTCGCGATCGAGGACGTGCGCGCCGTCGCACATCCCGTGCTGCGCCACCGCATCGTCACGACATTTTCCGCCGCGGCGGAGGGCATCACTTCAGACCACATCATCGATCGATTGCTCTCCGAGACGAGTCCGGCCGAAAAAGTCGGTGTCGGCGTCCCGGGTGTGCCGTCGGGCGTCGGCTCGAAGGGCTGATCCCGCATGGCGCAGGGAGTCTCCGCGCTGGACCCGGCGGTCCTCGACCGCCTGGCGTCCTTGAGCCTCGTCGCCCGCACGGTCGTCGAGGGCTTCATGGCGGGACAACACCGCTCGGCGCGCCTCGGAAGCTCCGTCGAGTTCGCACAGCATCGTGAGTACGTGCCCGGTGACGATCTGCGTCGCGTGGACTGGAAGGTCTACGCGCGCCAGGACCGACTCGTCGTCAAGCAGTACGTCGAGGAGACGAGCCTCGTGTGTCACCTTCTCGTCGACGCCAGCGAGTCGATGAGCTACGGCAGCAAGCCGTGGACGAAGTTCGACTACGCGCGCTGGTGTGCGGCGTCGCTCGCGCACCTCGTGCTCATGCAGCGCGACACCGCGGGGCTCGTGCTGTTCGACAGCGAATTCCGCGCGAAAGTGCGGCCGGGAAATGGCGCGCTGCAGCGGAAGGAGATCCTCGAGACCCTCGACAAAGCGGAACCGAAGGGCGCGACGGGCATCGGCTCGGTCGTCGAGTGGATCACTCCGAAGCTCAAGCAGCGTGGCATCGTCTGCCTCTTCTCCGACTTCTTCGACGACCTGCCCGGCATCACGCAGGGTCTACGGCGGCTCGTGCACGCCGGTCACGAGCCCGTCCTGTTCCAGATCCTCGATCCCGAGGAGTTGGCCTTCGATTTCCAAGGACTCCTGCGACTCGACGGTCTCGAAGGCCTGGGCGTGCAGAAGATCGACGCGCGCGCCGTTCGGGAGGCTTACCGCGAAGAGATCGAGAAGCATCAACGTGAACTGACGCGGCAAGCGAGCCTCCTCTCGATCGACGTCGTGACCGTCTCGACGGCGGAGAGCCTCGACGCGGTGCTCTCGACCTACCTCGCACGCCGTTCAGCGCGCGCACGCGGCGGGAGGCGCTGACGATGGGCGGATGGATCGGCGGATTCGTGAACGCAGGGCTCGTCGCAGGCGCGGCGTTGGCCCTCGTTCCGCTGATCATCCACATCCTGAACCGTCGCCGGCACAAGCCGATGCCGTGGGCCGCGATGAGGTTCGTGCAAGCGGCGCACAAGCGCACGCGGCGTCGCGTGCGAATGGAGAACTGGCTCCTGCTCTTCCTGCGCATGGCCGCGATCGCATTGCTCGCGCTGGCGATCGCGCGACCGTTCACGGGTGAGAAGAGTCCTCTCGCGGGCATCACGGAAACGCGGCGCGATCTCGTGGTGATCCTCGATGGTTCCGCTTCGACGCTGTGGCGTGATGGAGTCGAGACCACGTTCGAGCGCGGTGTCGGCCGTGCTCGCGAGCTCTTGCGCGGGCTGTCCGGAGCGCGCGGTGATCGCGCGCTGGTCGTCCTCGCCGGAAACGTGCCGCGCACAGCGCCCTGGACTTCACCCGAAGCAGCCACGGGTCTCCTCGAGACCTTCCAACCGACGGAAGAAGGTCTCGATCTCGCGGCAGCACTCGGCGAGGCGATCGACGCAGCTCAGCGCGAGATCGCCACGGGCGCACGCGGGGCACTCGAAGTGCGTCTGCTCACCGATCTCCAACGACGCTCGTTCCTCTTCGATGGCGCGGGCGACGGACGCGAGCCTCTCGGGGAGGCGCTCGACCGCCTCGCCGAACTCGGCGTGAAGGTCCTCGTCGAGGACGTGTCCACCGCTGCGAGCCAGCCGCAGAACCTCGGAATCTCCGCCGTCGCGCCCTCGACGCGCATCCTCGGCCCGATGATCCCCACCGATGTGCGCGTCGAAGTGCGCAATTTCGGCCCTGAAACGAAGAGCGGTGTGCGTGTTGCACTGGAAGTCGACGGTGAGCGGCGTCCCGCGCAAATCGTGGACATCCCGGCTCGCGGTCGTACCGAAGCCGTGTTCGCCGTGTCTTTCGCGCGTGCGGGCGAGCACACGCTCCTCGCGCGGATCGAGGACGGCGACAAGTTGCCGCTCGACAACACGCGGGCCTACGTGATTCATGTCCCGCCGCCCGCGCGAGTCCTGCTCGTGAACGGCGCGCCGGGTGTCGTCATCGAGGAAGACGAGGTGGGTTACTTGCGTGCCGTCCTCGAACCGCCGCTCGACGACGGTGGCGGCATCGGCATCGCCTCGCCCTTCGAACCGCGCACGATTCCGCCCGAGGACCTCGGCACGACGGCCGGAGATCCGGCGGCGTACGACGTGATCTGGCTCGCCAACGTCGAGAGCCTTCCGGCCGCGGCCGTCGATCGGCTCGAACCGTGGGTCGCTTCGGGCGGAGCGCTCGTCGTGAGCCTCGGCGATCGCGTCGACGCGTCGAGCTGGAACGCGCGGATGTGGCGCGCCGATGGGACGGGTCTGCTCCCGGCGGAACT
>JAYTBY010000846.1:0-12165 GCA_043736755.1 Planctomycetota bacterium
CAGGCCCATGCCGCGCAGGCGCCGAGCTCGAACTCCGCCGAAGCTGCGTGCGACTTGGACGGCACGCGGGCCGGGAGCCTCGCGATCCGCCACGTCTACGAGGTCGTCGACGGGCGGCAATCCGGCATCGTCGAAGAGTCCGCTCCGCTCGCGTCCGTTCCCGCGAGCATCGGACTCAACACGCCGGGTGGACTTTGGGCCTACCCCGATGCCGGAGAAGGCTGGGTAGGTCGCGCCGTCGCCATCGGTGCCGGCGGCACGCAGGTCTTCACGGAGTTCGACACCGCCGCGGACCGCGCGTCGCTGATCTCGGGCTTCGACGCGGTCCCCGTGGTTCCGGTGTGGGCTAATCCCGTCGTGACCACGAGCACGAACGTGCGTGTTCATGGCGCCGACGCCACGGGCTCATTCGTCTCCTGCCGCCAGATCCCGATCTCCACGAACGGTCCGCGCAACATCGTGGTCAGCGCGTACGAGTCCTCGTCGCCGACTCCGCGCTTCACGTGGACGTTCCCGACGCCGACGAGCGGCAGCTCGCGCGCCATGATCTCGGCCGACGGCAGCCGCATCGTCGCGGCGATGTTGATCCCGGCCACGGGCCAGCTCCACGTCGCGGTGTTCGACAACGGATCCTCGGTGCCGACTTCGTACTTCACGCACTCGGTCGGTGTTCAGCTCCAGGCGATCACCCTGTCGGAGGATGGGCACGTCCTCTACGCGGCCACGACGAGCGGCGGGTTCCTCTTCGACGTGGATGCGCGCGCGTTGATCCAGCAGTTCGTGCTGTTGCAGTCCTTCGCCGCGCAGGACATCTCGGGCAACGGCGGCATCCTCGCGATCGGGTACTTCAACGGCGTCGACGTGTGGGAGCGCCAACCCGCGGGCAACTACCTGCGCACGTGGCAAGGCGTGTGGCCCGGTTCGATCGTGTGTCAGCAACTCGACGTCTCCGAGGACGGGACGACGCTCGCGCTCGGCTTCGGTTACTACGACCAGAACCTGCGCGTGCGGATCGAGGCGATCGACCTGCGCACGAAACTTCGGACGATGTTCGAAGAGGTTCAGGGCACCGGCACCTACCAGAACATCGTCTCGAAGGTCTCGTGCTCGGCCGATGGCAAGCGCTTCGCGGTCGGACTCTGGGGTGATCAGGGCAATCTCGTGCCGGAGTTGCGCATTTACCGCCGCCATCTCGCTACACCGATCGTGACGCACAACTACGCCGGGTCCATCTACGACTTGGCGATGAGCCGAGACGGCGAGCGAGTCGTGGTCGGCACCAAGGCCGTTCACGCCAACGTGCTCGCCGGCGGTGGCTCGGTCGATCTCTACTCGAGCAATGACGAGGACTTCACGGCCGTGGGGACGCCGAGCATTGGGCGCAAGGTCGACTTCGATCTGTGGGGAGCGCCGAATTCGCCGGCGCGACTGCTCCTCGCGCCGAACCCGGCTCAAACACCGAACTCGTTCGGATTGGTCGGAGTGCTGTTCCTGAACCGGACCCAGCTCACGATCTTGCCGATGCCGTTCACGGACGCGACCGGTCACTCCCAGGGCGAGTTCCAACTGCCTCCGGATCCGGCTTTCGTCGGGACGACGATGTGGTTCCAAGGGATGACGACGTCACCGCGCCGTTTCACCCTCGACTACGTGCAGCTGACGATCTTGCCCTGACCTTGCCCTGACGATCTTGCCCGGACGAACATGCCCGGACGAACATGCCCCGGTGAACTCGACCCCGGTGAACTCGACCCCGGGCGCGGGACCGCTCGCGCCCTTCGACCGCAAGTTGTCCGAGCTTGGTGAGTGATCACGGACCCACACGGCGTGGCGCTGCGAGTTCTGGCGGGATGAGGGCCCGAGCGCCCCACGGCCTCTCACCGCGCGGCGGAGCCCGCGGTACGACGCTCCGACGCTGTGCTGTCTTTCTTCGACGGATGGGCCGCGAAGAAGGGACCGATCGCGAGACCGTCGATGTTGCCGAGCAGGAATGCGCGCACGGCGTCGCTCGGCGAGCACACGATCGGCTCCTCGTGCATGTTGAAGCTCGTGTTGATCAGGCACGGGATGCCGCTCAACTTCTCGTAGGCCGAGAGCAGATCCCAATAGCCCGGGTTCGCATCGCGCTTCACGAGCTGGGGCCGCGCCGTTCCGTCGACGTGCACCGCGGCCGGACAGTTCTGACGCATCCACGGCGTGCAATCGAACGTGAGAGTCATGAACTCGGCCGCGTGTTCCGCGCCCGCGAGGTTCACGTAGCAGCGCTCGCGCGCTTCCCACGGAGTCACCGGCGCGAACGGCATGAACTCCGTGCGGCCGAGTCGCTGGTTGAGCCACTGGTTCACGCCGGGCTCGCGTGCGTGATAGAGGATCGAGCGGTTCCCCAGCGCGCGCGGCCCGTACTCCATGCGGCCGTCGAAGCGGCCGATGACTTCGCCACCGTGGATGCGGCGTGCGATCTCGCCCGCGAAATCGGTCGGTCGATCGTACGCGAGGCCGTTCTTGTCGAGCTCGGCGCGGATCTCCGCCTCCGAGTACGACGGGCCCCAATAAACGTCGCGAATGGACGGACGCACGCCGCCCGGCCACGAATGCATCAGCGCGAGTCCGGTGCCGCACCCGCCGTCACCCATGTTCGGGTAGACGAACGTCTGCTCGACCTCGTCGATTTCGTGGATGCGCTGATTCATCTTCACGTTCGCGGTGACGCCACCGGAGAGCACGACGTTCCCACAACCGGTTTCGCGGACCCAGTGACGCACGAGATCGGTGGCCACGACTTCCAGGACGTGCTGGTACGCCGCCGCGACGTCGATCATCGGGAAGCGCGCGGCGAGGTGCCGCGAGAAGTGCACGTTCAGGTTCTCGATGAGGCGGAAATCACCGGGCGTGCGCACGACACGTGAGAGCAGCACGTCGGCGAGGACGCGCGGATCGCCGTAGGCGGCGAGCCCGACGATCTTGCCCGCGTGGCGATCGGGATGGAACCCGAGCGAGCTCGTGACCATCTCGTAGAAGCTGCCCAGCGAGTGCGGGAACTTCAGGTTATGCAGCCGGCGGATGCGCCCGCCTTCGCCGATCGAGACGGAGCCCGCGAGCCCCGATCCGTAGCCGTCGATCGTGACGATCAACGCGCGGTCGAAGCCGCTGGTGAGATACGCGTTCGCGGCGTGCGAGATATGGTGCTCGGAACGCTTCAGTTTCCCGAGCAATCCGAGTCCGCGCAGGCCGTCCTCGAGTTCAGCGTGCCACTTCTTGTGGTCCTCGCACGCGCGCGCCGCCCAGTCGCGCGCGAGGCGCATCGCGACTGCGCGCGAGATCGTGCGCTCGGCGCCGGCGTAGCGGTAGAAGAGCTCTTTCGCGGCACCTTTGCGCTTCTTCTGATTTGGAGCGGAGAGCCCGTGGACCGGCGACGTGCGTTCGGGGATGCGCCGCTCGGCTTCATCGAGCAGTCGTTGGAGATCGACCTCGTCATAGCGATCTTGCTCACGCCCTTCGCGCTCGATCGCATCGAGGATGAGCTCGGATTCCTTCTGCCACTCGAGGAACGGGTACGCGACCGCGTCGATCTCGCAGGGATTCGTGCCGGTCGCGTTCAGGGCGGCTTGGATCGCTCGATGCGGGAACCCGGCGTGTTGCTTGACGCGACTGAAACGCTCTTCACCGGCGGCGAAGAGGACGCGACCATCCTCGACGAGAGACGCGTTGCAGTCCTTGTCGAGGGGCGAGATGCCGAGGATCTTCACGCGGGGTGCTGACTCGTGTTCGTCCGGACTTGGCGCAGGAGGTCGGATGCGGTCGTGGGAACGCCGCCTAGCTCGGCCTTGAAGTACCGGAAGTAGTCTCGGCAAGCGGCGAGCAAGGAATGAAGTTCCCTTTCGTCGCGCACGTACGGCGTGTGGCCGGGCTCGACGGAAGGGCTGTGGATGCTGAATGAAAACACACGGATTCCGCGGGTGAACAACGTGCTCGTGAGGCGCTGGAGATCCTCGGCCACGAAGCCCTCCGGGGTGAGCGAAAGACGTTCGACCGCACCGAGCCACGCGAGTACGCCGCCGAGCTTGACCGCGCGGCCGACGGGTGCTCGCGCAGCTTCGTGCAGGTTGCGCGACGACGCGCCGCCCCATCCGACGAACGCACCGGTGCTCGGAATCGAGAGGATGCTCCCCGAATCGCCGATCCAATACGGGTCCACTGGAGCGCGCGACCAATCGGGTCCGCCGTCTTCGCCGAAGTCGAAGGGGGGCGCAGGGGAGAGGTCGATGTCGAAACCAAGCTCGGCCAAGATCGAGGCGGTGTTCGAGCCAAATCCGTGCCGTCCCGACTTGTAGATGCGCGTGCGCACTCCGAACGAGCGCTCGATCGCGTCGGTCAATAGCGTGAGCTTCTCGCGTTCGAGCGCGCGCGGCAGGTTGCCGGGATAGCTGTTCCACGAGTTCACTTCCTCGTCGAACGGCGGCGAGACCCACGGATGCAGGTGCGCACCGATCTCGCAACCACCGCGATCGTGGATCGCGCGTAGCGCCGCGACCGACTCCGCGCCCGTGGCGATCGGATGATCGACGACGTAGACGGGGCGGATGCCGGCCTCGTCGCACACGGCTTGGAAGCGCTCGATATGGCGCATGTGCGAGACGTCGCGAGCGTCGCGATCGAACGGCTTCAGCCAGTCGAACTGCTCCTCGGTGTCGACGACGACGAGGAGCTGCGGCGCTGCGAATAGCTCCGGCGCCACGATCCGGGCCGGGCCCGAGAACGCCCACCGAGTCCGCTGTTCGTTGCTGCCGCCACCCACGCTCATGCGGATGCTAATCGACCCCGGAGCGGTCGAGACTCGACAAGAGCGGGGATGCTGAGGGATGCTCAGCACTTCCACATGAAGACTTTCCTACTCGTCGTGCGCGATCGACCCGAGGACTTCGCCGGATTGGACGCGGAAGCCATGGCCGTGATCGTCGCGCGTTACAGCGCCTGGGCCGCCGGTTTGGCCGCGAAAGGCCAGCTCGTGGGCGGGCAGAAGCTCACGGACATCGGCGGTCGCGTGGTGCGCGGCAACGGCGGGCGCATCGCGATCTCCGACGGACCGTTCGCGGAGTCGCGCGAGGTGATCGGCGGATATTTCGTACTGCTCGCGGAGGACGAGGCCGAGGCGATGCAGCTCATCGTGGATCACCCGCACCTCGCGACGCGCGGCTCGCTCGAGCTGCGCGAGGTCGACACGTCCGTCCCATCTCCTTGAGTCCGGACGGGGAACGCCGCGCGCGCTTCGACGCGTTGGCGCGCAGCACGACGGGGCGCTTGGTCGCCGGACTTTCGCGTCGGCTCGGCGCGCGGCACCTCGGACTGGCGGAGGACGCAGTTCACGAAGCGTTCCTCAGCGCGTGGGAGCGGTGGGGGCAGGACGGCGAACCGGCGGGGCCCGAAGCGTGGCTCGCGCGCACCGCGCGACGGCGCGCGCTCGACGTGTTGCGACGCGATCGCGTGGACGACGCGCTGGCGGACGTGCTCGATCGCTCGGCGGCACCGCTCGAAACCGGCCGCGACGTCGACGCGGAACGCGACGAACTGGGCCTCTTCTTCGCGATCGCGCACCCGACGCTAGCGCCCGAAGCACGCGTGGCGCTCGCGCTCCACGCACTGTGCGGCTTGTCGGTCCCAGCGATCGCGCGTGCGCTGCTCGCGAGCGAGGACGCGGTTGCGCAACGCTTGGTGCGCGCGCGACGACGCATCGAGGAAGCGGGCATCGAGCTCGAGCTCCCGCCCGAGCACGAACTCGCGCGCCGCATCCCGAGCGTGCTCGACACGCTCGAACTCCTCTTCCTCGAAGGCTACGCCGCGCACGGCGGCGACGTCCTCGTGCGCGCAGACTTGCAGGACGACGCGCTGCGACTGGGCGAGACGCTCGTGCGCGACGAGCGTACGGACGTGCCCGAAGCGCGAGCCTTGATGGCGCGCATGTCGTTCCAGGCTGCACGGACTCGCGCGCGCGTCGACGATCAGGGCGACCTCGTGACGCTCGCGCGGCAGGATCGGCGGCTGTGGGATCGCACGCTCATCAGGCGCGGTTTCGAGCACTTCGCGCTCTCGTTGACCGGCGACGTGACCGCGCGCCACGCCGAAGCCGCGATCGAGGCAATGCACGCGTCCGCGACGACGTTCGCCGAGACGGACTGGCCCGCGGTGCTCGAGGCCTACGATGACCTCCTGCGTCTCGGGCCGAGCGCGTTGGTCCGCCTGAATCGAGCCGTCGCGCTGGCGCACGTGCACGGTCACGCCGCAGCACTCGCCGAAGTCGACGCCGCAGCAGGGGCGCCCGAGCTGGCGCAGCACGCGCTCGTGCCCGCCGTGCGCGCGCAACTCCTGTGGGCGCTCGGCCGACGTTTCGAGGCCGCCGCGGCATTCCAGAGCGCGCTCGAACGCTCTCTATCCGCGCCCGAGCGGCGACTGCTCGCACGCCGACTCGTCGACTGCGAGTCCGGCGCCGCGGCCGACAAATTCTGAGCTTCGTTGTCGTCCAGGCAGCGCCCAGTTCGTCAGGCTCTCGACACAAGACACCAGTCCCCACCGAGCCACCATGAACACGCTGTTTTCCGCCGCATTCCTCACCACGTTGGTCCTCACCGCCTGCTCCTCGACCCCGAAGGCCGACGCCGAGCCGATGGCGGCCGCGAACGCCGCCCCGAGCCTCACGCGCGTCGGAGCCGTCGAATTTCACTCCGACACCGCGATCGTGGGCTTCCCCGTGAGGGACATGGCCGCGTCGAAAGCCTGGTACGCGCGCGTGCTCGGCTCGGCCATCGTGTACGAGGTCCACGAGCAACACTGGTGCGAGATGACGACGCCCACGAAGGGCACGCTGCTCGGCCTGCACGAACAAGAGGGCGCGACCGCGGGCCCGGCGAACGCGCTCGGCATGGGCGTCGTGGACATGGCCGCCGCGCGCGCACACCTCGTCGCACTCGGCGTGCGCCTCGAAGGTGACGTCGTCGAGATCCCGGGCATCGTGAAGCTCCTCTACTTCCTCGACCCGGACGGGAACCGGATGTGGTTCTACGCGCCGGCGGGGTGAGGCGCGCGGGACATCGAGCCCCTTCTCGCGTTGTCGCTACGCTGTAGGTACACTACAGAGATGAGGGACTTGTCCTTCGAGTGGGATCCGGCCAAGGCGGAGATCCAACCGCCGCAAGCACGGCGTCACGTTCGAAGAGGCCAGGACCGTCTTCTACGACGATGACGCGCTCGTCGTGGAAGACTCAGAGCACTCGGCGGACGAGGATCGTTTCCTGATCCTGGGCGCCAGCCTCGGACCGCGGCTCTTGGTCGTGTGCCACTGCCTCCGTGGTGCCGACGCGATCATCAGGATCATCTCCGCACGCAAAGCTACAGCCAACGAGCGTCGACAGTACGCAGAGCAGGGACGAGCATGAAAGCCAACTACGACTTCACCGGTGCACGCCGGAACCCCTACGCGAAGCGCCTGAAAAAGCAGCTGACCATCCGGCTCGACCCGGAGACGCTCCAGTACTTCCAAGACCTCGCCGCAGAACTCTCGCTGCCGTATCAGACCCTGATGAACTCGTACTTGCGGCAATGCGCCGTGACCCAGCTGCGTCCGACATGGGTCGCTGGGCTCGAGGCTACGGGCAAGGGACCGGCAGCTCGCAGTTCAGCCCGCAAGCGACGCGCGGGCTGACTGTCGTCGAGGTGTCGCGCGCGCGCGTCGTCGTTCTCGGTGTGCGTCTCGAGAACGACGTGATCGAGATCCCGGGCATCGTGAAGCTCCTCGACTTCCTCGACCCGGACGGGAACCGGATGTGGTTCTACGCGCCGGCGGGGTGAGGCGCGCGGTCCGGGTCGTAGTGTCGCACGCTGGGCTGACGCGCCGAGGTTTCCGACACTTCAGGAGTTCGTCGGCCGTTCGTCCCCGACAACGTAGTCGGACGGCGCCTCGGAAACCGCCTCCGCTCTCGGGCTCACGACCCGATCGCGATGCGAGTCCTCGACTTCTCGCAGGCGCTTGAACAGGCCCTCGAGCCCGCCGCCTGCTCGACGCAGAGCGTCGCGCTTCAACTCACGGACCTCCTCGAGGAACGGGTCGGTGTCGTCGGGCTCGGGAGCGTTGCGGGTGCTGTCAACCATCGGTGTCTCGCATCCAGAGTAGATCAGGAGTCACGATCCGGGGAGGCAAGACCCCGGCGCCATTGCAGACGGACCGCAGGTGGGTGAGCTTGTTGGGGTTCACCAAGTGGCGGACGTTCCAGCTGAGCAGGAACTGGATGCCGTGGACGCACGCGACAGCGACGTGGATCGCGTCGCCGGCTGCAGGTGCCGGCATCACCTTTTCCGCGACGAAGAGCGTCGCCAACGCGCGGACACGATCGTCGATCTCGGCAATCTGGACGGTCCGGGTCAGGTCGAGGGCCTCAGCTCGCTGCCGGTACCCCGGCGCCGAGAGTTCGTCGACCACTTCGGCCGAGACGAAGATCTCGTGCGCAGCGCGCTGCGAGGCCCACCACGACCGACTCGTGTTCCGACGATGGAGCTGCCGGCATCTTCGCGCTCCGTCACGCAGGCGCTCACGAAGCTCGTATCCAGGTACACGTTCGGCATGACGCTGCGGCTGCTGTCTACCCGCCGAGCAAGACCTTGTCCGCCGCGCGGTGATCGGCGCACTCGGGGCAGTCGATCGCGGCGCGCACAAGGGTCCAGGCTTGGATCGCCGCGCGGAGACTGTCGCGACGAGCGGGGGACATGTTCAGGTTGCCCGGGTCCAAGAAGCGGATCGCGCGGCCCGCGATGGAGACGCGGAGTGAGCGTCGCAACCAATCCGCGCTCTCGCCGGCATCGACATACCCATCCTGAGCGAGGCGCACGAGCTCCATCGAGAGGTCGTTCCACGCCGTCGGTTCGAGCGTGAACGTGCGCACGACCTCGTCGTAGCGCGAGTCGATCGCGAGTCGCGCGTCGCCGTTCGGCAGAATGCGCAAGTCGAAGGGATGCTCGCCCGAACGCGGTGGCTCGAACGCGCGTGCGTGGATCGCGAGTGCCGCGGAATCGAATCGGCACAGATCCTCGATGTAGCCGACGAACGTCGCGAGCGGGATCCGCAGCTCGTCACCTGGGCGCACGATCACAACGGGATTGGTCGGGTCGATCCGAGGGCGCAGTGCCTTGGGCGCACCACGAAACCAGACCCAGATGCCATCCGCCTCGTCGGCGATCGTCACGATGCCGTCGCCGGAGCCGACGTTGCGATAGATGGCGCGAACTCCGAGCGAGGTCAGGATCGGCTCGGTTCGCGCAGTCGGCCGCGACGCGATGATGCTCGGCCCTAAGAAGTAGATCGCACGTCGGCCGATCGAGGCTCCGGTCTCGTCGCACGTCCACGAGCTCCACGTCTCGTGGTGCACGGTCTCCGTGCGCGGGTCACCTTTCAGAACGCGCTCGACGCGGATCACTCCGAGAGGGGCAGCCGCTGGAGTCGCGCGGAACGTCGACGGGTTCGGCGACTCGTCGGGCGGAACCGGGACCGTGCGCGCTTCGATCTCGGTACCAATGCAGATGAACGTCGAACTCTCGATCGCATCGGCGAGGTGGAGGATGCCCTTCTTCGGCACGGCCGGTTCGGCGGCGCCGGTCAGCAGGAGTGCGAGGAGGAGCATGTACGTCATCCTCGCCCCGAACACAGCGAGAAGGCAGGCCGGACCAATCACGTTGTCAGTCCCTCGGTCGGAGCCGATCGCAAATCTCCCACAGATCGCCGCGGTCAGGCCCACTTGGTCCGAACTCGATGTGCCCGCCTCCCGGCAAGGGCTCGGCGATGTTGGCGACTTGCACCACCCGACGATCGAGCATCAGCGCGACGGGGCGTTTCACGCGCGCTGTCGTCCATTCTCGGAAGCGGATCGCGTCCTGCGGGGTGAGCTGGTACATGACCATCGGCGGGTCGATCTTCTTGGACGCGACCGACGCGGTCGCGATTCGAAACCGCGTCGGTTCGAGCACGTGTACATCACCCGGCGTCCCGTCGAACTTGGAGACGGCCAACGCTCCAGCAGTCCCCGCTTCGACGACCTCGGCGAATTCGAGGACCATGGGCGGCTTGGCCTCGAAGCAGGCGGCGAAGAGCATCGCCGAGAAGGCCAGGATCGCCGCGGCCCCCCTCCCGCGACACGTCGCCGTGCCGCCGCTCACGCCTTCTTCTCGCACTCTTCCACTTCCTCTTCCGCCTCGTTCTCCGCCTCGTTCTCCGCCTGCCGTTTCTCGATCTCGCCGCGGCTCGCTGCGCGCACGCCGATCACACGGATGACGAACGTGACCCGCTGCCTCGCCAACGGATGGTTCGCGTCGAGCGTGATCGAGTCCGGCGCGATCTCGCCGTACCCGTGCGGGTACGTCATCGGATCGACGGCGTCCGACAAGAGTAGGGGCGAATCACTCACCGGGATAGGAGATGACGCACTCTCGAGGATCGAGGCCGCGAGCGCGAGCAGGAACATGCCCATGATCCTCGCCCCGATCCCCGCGAACCGGCAAGTCGGCGTCGAATCGTCAGTCGTGCGCGAGGTGCTCGGCGAGACGCTTGACCTCGTCCGGCGGCGGCGGATTCGCGCCGAAACTGATGACGCACGTGCCCGGCAACTCGTCGCGCACCGTCGCGACCATCATGACCTCGCGATCGACCATCAAGGCCATCTCGCGCCCGATGAGCGCGGCCGTAAACGCGCGAAAGGTCTGGCGGTCCTCCGCCACGAGTTCGAAGGCCACCGCCGGGTCGCCGATATCGTCGGGCTGCACGCTCGCGCTCTCGATCCGGAACCGCGTGATCCCGACGACGTGCGTCTCGGGCTTCGACCGGTCGTAGTGTGGCACCACGATCGCGCTCGCGGTGCCGGCGGGCACTGCCTCGCCGACCTCGAACACGGCACGTGGCAGCGGCTTCGCGCACGCTGCGAGGATTACGGCGCAGGCTGTGAGACTGATGCGCGCCGCGCCCTGCATCCCATGCAGCGCGGCGCCCACGCTCACGCCTTCTCTTCGCTCTCTTCCTCTTCGCTCTCTTCTTCCTCTTCCGCCTCGTTCTCCGCCTGCCGCTTCTCGATCTCGTCCGGGCTCGCTTCGCGCACGCCGATGACGCGGATGTCGAACGTGACCTTCTGTCCCGCCAACGGTTGATTCGCGTCGAGCGTGATCGAGTCCGGCGAGATCTCCATGACCTTCATCTCGAGGTCCTCGACTTCGTCCGAGTCCTCGTCCTGCTTGATCTGCACCGAGATCCAATCGCCCGGCACGATCTCGGCGTCCTCCGGGAACTCGCTGCGCGGCACCGCGACGATGCCGTCGGGGTTGTACTCGCCGTACGCCTTGCCCGGCGCCAACTCGATCTCGAGCACGGCACCTTCCTCGACGCCGTCGAGCTCTTCCTCCAGGCCCGGCGCGATCTCGCCGTAGCCATGCAGGTAGCTCATCGGATCGGTGGCGTCCGCGCTCTCCACGACCTCGCCGCCGGAATCCTTCAGCTCGTAAACGAGGTCGACGATGCAGCCTTTACGGATCTTCAAGATTCGTTCTTCTGGAACACCAGGGTGGGTTGCAGGACGGTCGGCGGCGTGTCGCCGTTCTTCCGTTCACGCGTGAGGTAGGTGTAGCCGTGCAAGCCGGCTTCGTAGCGACGGTAGAGGAGCGCCGATTCCTCGAAGGTGATGCGGCCTTCCTCGAGCGATTTCTCGACGCTGCGACGCAGGCTCTGAAGAAGGTCGGCCTCGAAGTACTCGACGTACTCGAGGACGTCCTGCACGCGCTCGCCGCGCAGCACGTGCGTCAAGCGCGCACGGCCAGCCTCGTCCAAATCGACGTGCACGACGTTCGTGTCACCGAACAGGTTGTGCATGTCGCCCAGGATCTCCTGGTAGGCGCCCACGAGGAAGAACCCGAGGTAGTAGGCCTCGTTGCCCTTCAACGGATGCAGCTCGAGCGTGCGCTTCACGTCGCGCAAGTCGATGAAGCGATCGACCTTGCCGTCCGAGTCGCACGTGATGTCGGCCAGGATCGCGCGGCGCGTCGGCTGCTCGTTGTGACGGTGCAGCGGCAACACCGGGAAGAGCTGGTGGATCGCCCAACTGTCCGGCACCGACTGGAACAGCGAGAAGTTCAGGAAGTACGTGT
>JAYTBY010000847.1:0-2478 GCA_043736755.1 Planctomycetota bacterium
CGGACGGCGAGGACGACGTGCTGATTCTCGCGGCGGCGGTCGTGATCGATCAGTGCTGTCACGAGAAGGGCTGAGGGGGGGGACCGCGCGAGAAACATGATTCGAGCCACGTTGTCGCAGTTCGCGTCGCAAGCCGTGGCGTGCGCCGTGCTCGCCGTGTCGATGTCCTTTCTCGGCATGGAGTGGATTCTCGACCCGCTCGAGGAAGGTGGCGCGTACGTCGAGTCTTCGGCGTACGGCAACGTCATCGTGCGCATCCTGTTCCGGTACTCCGTGGTCATCGTCGGGTGCGCCGCGTGGTGCTCCTCACTCATGTGGCCGAGATGGTCCCTGGAGCGCCTCGCGCCGTGCACCGCAGGGGCGCTGGCGGGAATCGCCGTCGCGGGCATCGCACTGCTCTCGGATCGGACGATCTCGGTGTTCAACACGGACAAGAACCCGTTCGGCTACATCCTCGAGCTCGGGATCGACGTCGGTGTGCGGCCGGGCGGTGGACTCGGGGGACTGGCTCTCTGGCTGACGTGCATCATCGCCGTGGTCGTGGTGCGACCGACGCGGCTCGGCCAGGGGAGCAGCCCGTCGCTTCCTGACAACCTCGCGCAGGTCGGCTGATTCGTCCGGGCCCGGGGGGTCACCGCAACGTGAGAATCGAAACCTCGGGCGGTGAGAGGAAGCGCAAACGCGGCGCGGATCCGTGCTCCCAACCGATGCCGCGACTCACGTAGATCCGGCGACCTTGGAGGTCGTGCAGTCCTCCCCAACCGACGGCGCGCGGGACCTCGGACGAGATCATCGGCGGCCCGAAGAACGGGAGCGCGACTTGCCCGCCGTGCGTGTGTCCGACGACGACGAGATCGACGCGCGAACTCGGCGACAGGCCGTAGACGACGTCGGGTCGGTGCGCGGTGACGATGCGCAAGTCGTCGTCGCCCGGTCGCGATTCGATGTCGCGCAGGGCCGTGCGGGCCGAACCCGAGTCGAAATCGATGCCGATTCCGCACAGCGTGACGCGCAGTCCGTCGCGCTCGAGCGTGATGACTTGGTCGTCGAGGAGGCGCACGCGCGTGCCCTCGATGAGCATCTCGATGTCGCGGCGCGTGTCCGTGTCGCCTTGCACGCAATAGACGCCGAGCGGCGCATCGAGCGGCGCGAGGAGTTCGCGGAACGCCGGCGCGATCTCGTGCAAGCGGTGGAAGCCGACTTGCACGAAATCACCGGGCAAGAGCACGAGATCGGGCTTCGCCTCCATCGCACGGCGGACGGCTTCGTGCTCGCGCGCAGTGACCTCGACGCATTGGATGTCGGCCAGCACCGCGATGGTGATCGGCCTCTTCGGCGCGCGCGGCGGCGCGATCGCGACATCGGCGCGCTCGGTGACGAGCCGATACGGCTCGACGAAGCTCGCGTAGAGAGTGATCGGCACCGTCGCGAGCGCGATCGAAGCGAGCACTCGCGCGAGTCGCGTCGTTCGCTCACGCGTCTTCTTGCGCACGAGGAGCAAAGCTCCGACGCACGGCAACGCGATCGCGAGGTACGCCCACACGATCGTGATCACGAGGAACGGGTTGCCGACCGCGATGTAGCCGCCGACCACTTGTGCGCTGACAAGCGCCGTTCCAGCGATCGCAGCTTGTGCGATGCGCTTCGGCCCGACCGGCGCGCCGCCGCGCATCAAGATCCAGCCGATCACGACGACGTTCGTCGCGGCGGCGACGACGGTGACGGCTGCGGCCTTGTTGTTCACGCGCTTCGCCGAACTCGTGCGTCAGGTCTTCGCAGCGGTGAGGATCTCGTCCTCGGTCAAGAGTCGCGGCGTCCGCTTCGCGAGGTCGAGCACCTTTTGCACGCGCTCGTCCGTCGGCTGCACGCCGCGCTTCTCCAGGAACCAAGTCACGTTCGACTTGCCGCTCATCGGTCCGACGGCGATGACTTGCTCGAGGCCGACGAGATCGGCCGGCACGCCGCTGTACACGCGATTCGCGAGCCAGTGATCGCCCTTCTTGAACGCCTTGATGACGGCGGCCGCGTGGACACCGGTCGCGGTCTCGAACGCGTCTTTCCCGAACACGGGATAGTTGTGGTGGATCGGGACGCCGGTCGCGATCCCGGCAAGCTCGACGTAGCGGCCGAGCTTCGACAAGTCGTTGTCGATCAGGCCGAGCAGGCGCAAGTTCACGAGCAAGAGGTCCATCTCGACGTTGCCGGCGCGCTCGCCGATGCCGAGCGCGGTCGCGTGGACGCGCGTTGCGCCGGCTTCGAGTGCAGCGAGCGCGTTGACGAGCCCCATCCCGCGGTCACGGTGACCGTGCCAATCGATGCCGACGTCGGCACCGAGGTCATCGACAATGCCCTTCACGAACGTGATCAAGCGCTTCACGCCATTCGGCGTCGCGTGTCCGCACGTGTCGCAGACGCAGATGCGCTTCGCACCGGCTTCGATTGCGGTCGTGTAGAGCGCGCGGACGTGCTCGGGATTCG
>JAYTBY010000848.1:0-5408 GCA_043736755.1 Planctomycetota bacterium
CGAGCTGCTCGAGCACCTAGCGAGCGTCTTCGTCGAGGGCGGGATGTCGCTCAAGAAGTTCCATCGCGCGATCGTGCTCAGTGCGGTCTACCGGCTCTCGGACGCACACTCGGAGGAGAACGACGCGGTGGACCCGGGAAACCCCGCGCTATTGGCGCGCGAACCCGCGGCGGCTCACGGCCGAACAAGCCCGCGACTGTGCGCTCTTCGTCGGCGGCGCGCTTGCACTTCCTCCGTTTCCGTGGACACGAAGTTTCGCAACCGCGGCAGAACGCCCGGGGGCGTAGAACTTGTGGTCGAGAGTGGTGCGTGACGCACGTGTGCGGTCCTCACGCCGCGAGCCCGCCACGTCCAGCCGGCCTGCAAGCGAGGAGGCGTCGATGTGCCGGCCCCGCGGCTCCGAACGCCACCTGCGCCCTCCTCCGCGCGATCTCGCCGCGACCGAACGGGAGCAGGGTTGACGAGTCGCGACCTCACCCGCCAGCATGCCCCCTCGGCTCACGAGACCGACATCGATGACGACGCCCAACATCTCCCGCAACGACCCCTGCACCTGCGGCAGCGGCCGCAAGTTCAAGCGCTGCTGCGGCGCAGCGGGAGCACTCGCGCTAGAGCCGCCGATGTCGCAGGCGCCCGCCTCGCTCGATTTCGCCCCGACCTACGACGAGCGCGCGCGAAGCGACGCCTGTGACCGTCTGTTCGGGTTCGGGATGCGCCCCGACTTCGCAGCGCATCGCGATCGCTGCTACAGCCGCCTGTGGGGTCCCTACGCCGATCGCATGCGCGACCCACACCACGTGCTGCGGCAACGTCTACCCATGATCTCCGCGAGCGAGATCCACCACGCGCTCGTGGACTCTGCCCTGCCCAGCGGCCGCACGATCCTGCAGACGCTCCTGGAGCAGCGGGGCGCGGTCCTCCCCGCCGGAGAACGTCGCTTTCTCACCGAGCTCTCGCGCTCGTGCGTCTCGCTGTACGAGATCGTCCACGTCGAGGCCGGCCGCGGCTTCGAACTGCTCGATCTGTGGCGCTCGCAGCGCGTGTGGGTCCTCGAGCGGCTGGCGTCGCAACAACTCGACCGCTGGGACCTGATCGCGGCACGGCTGCTCGTGCGGCCTGACGGCGGGCTCGGCATCGACAGCGACCTGTGGCCGTTCCATCCGCCTTCCAAGAGCGTGCTGATCGCGGCACTGGAGCGCGAGCACGCCGCGCTGCGGCGCGTGCGCGGAGACGTTCCGGCGGATGTGTTCCTCAAGTCGAGTTCGCACGTCTACGCACAGGTCCACGCGCGCGGACACTTCGAACCGGAGGACCCCAAGCTGGCCACGTTCGACGGCCAGTTGCTCGAGCCGACGTCCATGCTCTTCGAGGTGCGCGATCTGCGCGCGCTGCGGCGACAGCTCGCGGGTTGCCGCGACCTCGATCCGAACGGCGCCGGAGGGTTCGTGTGGGGCAAGACCCAGGGCGAGGTGAACTACGGCCTGGGCTGGGTCGAGCTGCCCACGCCCGATCGCACGCTGCTCCTCGCAACCGCGATGGCGCGCGTCCACGCCGGAGAGTTGCGCGCGGTCTTGGAGCGCGCCGGCGGAGGATTGATCACGTTCCGATCGGAACGCACGTTCACACTCGCGGAGTGGAGGGAGCAAGGCGGCGCGTTGCGAGCACCGACGCCGCCGACAGCGGTGTCCTCACTGGCCGGATCGACCCCGCTGGCGCAGAGCCGCATGAACGCGTCGCTCGCGCATGCCGCCGAGGCGCAGCACTACCGCAACTGGCTGGACACTCCGCTCCCGCTGCTCGACGGACGAACGCCGCGCGCGGCGGCGAGCGACGAGAGCCTGCGTCCACGCGTGCTCGAGCTGCTCAAGAGCATCGAGAACTCCCAGCAGCAGCGGACGCGCTTTGGAGGGCACTCGCCCGTGGACGTCACGTTCGTCTGGCGCGAACTCGGGCTCGAGCCGCCGGCGCCGCCGCCGAAGATCGTCCCGACGCGCGTGCCCGTGGTGGACCTCCTGGATTGGACCCTGCGCCACGCGACGACGATCGTGGGCGGCCGACAGGGAGCGCGTTTCGAGCGCTACAGCACCATCGTCCGCGCCGCCGAAGGCGCGCCGCACGGCGCGGAGATCATGATCGACCTCGCCTGCTCGCGCAGGCCCGGCCGTGCGAAGTGCGTGGGCCGGATCCACGTCCTCGTCGCGGATGAAACGCTCTTGCGCTGGCGGTGCGGCGCGTGCGGAGACGCCGAGCAGCTCATGGGCTGGGGCGGCCTGCTGAACGCGCTGAACGCGAACGAGCGGAACGTGCCCGCGCCCGAGCGACCCGCGCGCCAAGTGGCGCCGGAGAACCCGTGGCCCGAGCTGTTCCAAGCGGTCGTCGGGTTTCGCGACCTCGCGTCTTGGCGCTGGATGAACGACGAGGATCTCTTCGGCGTCGAGGATCCCGCGACCGGCGAGATCGGCTGGTGCTGCGTGCTCGGCGCCGCGGGAGAGCTCGAGGGACTGGCCGTCTACCTGGGTGACCGCGGCTTCGACCGGTGGCAGCGAGTCCAGGCCGAGAACTTTCGACCGGACGAGGGGTTGTTCGGGCAGGACGCGCTCGTGCTCGCGTTCGGCAATCGCGCGTCCTTGTGGCCCGAGGAGCACAAGCGGCTGCGCGCGTTGGGCGTGGCCTGCCGTGGAGAGCGCGCTTGGCCGTCGATCGAGAGCCACCGCTACGGCCGGCTGCCGCGAACACTCGACGACGTCGAAGCGACGCGTCTCGCCCACACGATCGACCAGGCGTTGACCGTCGCTGTGCGCGCGGGCGATGGCGAGCGGCTGCTCGGGCCGGATGCGAACGGACGCTTTTTCGTGCGCCGCCTGTCGCGAACCGGCGGCACGAACGCGCGCTGGTTCGACGAGCGCATCGAGCCGCCCAAGGCCATCGTGCGGAGTGCGCCCGCGCTGGACAGCGTGGCGGTCGAGCGCCTGCGTCGGTCCATCCCGGGCACCCAAGGCGTCTGGGAGGTCGACATCGTTCCCGTCATGGCACCCGTCGAGGAGCCGGGGTGCGAGCCGTACATGCCGGCCTCGTTCCTGGCGATCGAGCGTGGCAGCGAGCTGATCTTGCACGTCGACATGCGGCCTCCCTCCGATCTCTCGGCGCAGGCCCAGGACGGCTTGCTGGAAGCGGTGCGTGTCCGCGGGAAGCGGCCGCACACGGTGTGCGTGCGCAGGCCTTGGGTCGCTGACGGGTTGGCGCGCGTGGCGGATGCGCTCGGCATTCGGGTCGAGGTGTGCGTGGAGTTGGAGCTGCTCGCGAGCACGGTCGCGCACATGAGCGCGTCCCTGGAGCGAGGCCCACCGGGCGCGACCCGCAAGTCGCCTCGACGCAGGCCCTGATTCACGCGCGATGCGGGTGTGTCTCGATAGCTCGATTGGCGATGCGGGCGCATCCGTCGCGAAGCGTTCGTGCGGCGCTCCGCCGCCGTGCCATTCTGGCCCGGCGGTGCGCATTGGACCTCGCCCGTGTCCGCGGAAACGGGCGAGGTCCACTCGAGCTTCGTTTCAGGTCACCGCTTGGCCGCCTTGCTCCAAGTACCGCATTGCTCGGCGCAATCACGGCGCCCAGAGCAACCGCACTCCGTTCGAAAGATTGAACGTGCTCGCCGTGCAGAAATTCGCCGAGTTGCGGTACCACGCCTGATAGAAGCGCAGACCGCCCGTCGCGGGGATGAGTCCGCGCACCGAGACCTGCGGGGCTCCCGGCCCGGGATACTGCGCAGTCCCGCCCGATGGAGACACGACGATCCCGAGCCGGATCACGGTTCCGCCAGCGCAGCGAAGTCCGTCGCCAAACGCTGAACCCGAGCCAGAGCCGACCGGTGTCGTGCCCTGGAAGAAGAGCGCACTCGCGTTGGGCGGGACTCCGCTGCAGCGCAGGACGGCGTTGTCTTGGCTGACGAGCGAGTTGCCGCTGACGCTGAGGTGAGCGCCTGAAGCGAAGACGGAGTTCGCGCAGCCGCCGTTCGGCGAACCAATGTTGCCGCACGGACACGGCGCGAGAGTGCCGTCACCGAAGCAGTAGGCGGTCTCCAGCTCGCGCGAGAACACGTGGATCTTGTCGGCCTCGGACAGCGACCCCTTCGAGATGTAGAGCACGTTCGCGGACGCGTTGAACGCCATCCCGGCGTTGAAGTTGTTCACGGCTGTCAGGTCGCTCGACAAAGTGGTTTGAGAGACAACTGCACCGCTCGTCACGTCGAGCTCCACCAGCACGTTTTGTGACTCCAACAAGCAGTAGAGCTTGCCTGTGGACGAGTCGAAGTCCATGTCGATCACGCCGTCGCCGAGTCCGCTCAGGTCCACGCTGGAGAAAATCGTGCCGTCGTTCGAATTCATGCGACACAGTCGACGAGTGCCCCCCTCCGTCCCGATGACGAACAACCCGAGTGAGTTCGAGAACGAAGCCGCCGTGACGGCCAAGGTCAAGTTGAACGTGACGACCAGCGAGCCACTCGAAGTCACGCGCCCCCCGACGACCGGGTTGGCGGCGCTGAAGAGGAGCAGATCTCCCGAGATCGGATCAAGCGCCAGCGCGTCCGGCCCGGCGACCAATCCGGGCACCACACTGGCATTGAACGAGGCGAGCACGGCACCGGTGGCCGGTTGGATGTGCTCGACGACGTTCGTGAGAACCGTGCCGTCGGCGACCCATAGAGTTCCGTCCGATTCATCGAACGCGATGCCGCCGATGCCGTCGGAACCCAGGCTCCCGATGGGGATGATGCCGGTGTGGGTCAAATCCAGCGACTGGGCAACCGAGGTGTGCTCGATCGCCACGCACATCAGCGCGAGCAGGGGGAGGTGATTCATGTTGTCGAGTTGTCCGATCGAGGATGCTGGAGCGAGCGCGTGTCTTGACGCTCAGCGCTTGCCGAAGATTGGAGGGCACACAGGCGCATGGGCCGCTTGCTGCGCAGCCCGTGCTCGCCCTCGCTGGTGGTTGTCCGCCAGAGACCGCGATCTTTCTCGGCACTTTTCGATCACCGCGCCGGCCCGCATCCGGTCCCTGCCGAAAGCCCCTCCGAGCCTCCACGGCCAACCATCGGGTCGGACGTGAGCCGTCCGATCTGGAATGCGGGACCTCCGCTCGCGGTCGGCTCGGGCCTCCTCAGGACGGTTCGGACACAGGCGGAACTCGCTGTCCTCATCGAGGACCCGGTCGCGGACGAACGCGGGGAGCCGGAGCGAAGCGGCTCGCGAATCGAGCACAGTCTCGAATGGCGCCTTGTGACGCTCCGCAGCGCTTCCCTAGGATGCGCCCCCGATGAGCCCCCCCCATCCGCCTGCCGCCGGAGGACACGTCGGCGGGTTCGCAGCGACCGTCCGCACCGACCGTTGGTGGGCCGGACCCGCGCTGACCGT
>JAYTBY010000849.1:0-5405 GCA_043736755.1 Planctomycetota bacterium
TCTTGACGCGCCTTCAGCCGGCGACGGCCGGGTCGATGTTGACCTTGCGGTTCGGCTGGAAGCGCACGGTACCGGGAACGAGCGCGAACAGCGTGTAGTCGCTGCCGAGGCCGACGTTCCGGCCCGGGTGGAAGACCGTGCCGCACTGGCGCACGAGGATCGTGCCGGCCGTCACGTTCTCGCCGCCGTAGCGCTTGACGCCGCGGAACTGGGGGTTGCTGTCGCGGCCGTTCCGAGTGGAACCGCCGCCCTTTTTGTGAGCCATGTGGGGAGCCTCAGCCGAGGATGTCGAGGATGCGGACGCGGGTGTATTGAGCGCGGAACCCGCGCTTCTTGCGCACGTTCTTGCGGCGCTTGAAGCGGAAGGCGATGACCTTCACGCCCTTCTCGTGCCCGATCACTTCGGCGGTGACCTTGGCGCCGGCGACGGTCGGCTTGCCGATCCTCACCGAGCCTTCGTTGCCGACGATGAGGACCTCGTCGAAGGTGATCTTGTCACCTGCGCTGAGCTTGTCGTTCAGGTCGCAGAGGATGATGTCACCCTTCTGCACCCGGATCTGCTGATTGCGGTCGCGGACGACTGCGTACACGTGTTTGTCTCCTGCTGGCCGTGGTGGAAACCCTCCCACGGAGAGCCCTTGGAGGTGGGCTCGGGTCTACTCCGTGGCCGAAAGGCCGCGGAAGTTGGGCGGGGAGTGTAGCGGCGGTCCATGGGTGTGGGAAGGCGCTCGTGGACGAGGTCCGCCAAACCGAGGTCGCGCCTCGCGCCGGTCGAGAATTTCTCGAGGTCTGTCGCGACCGTGAGGGCTGCCGAGCGTCGTGCTGGTGGAACACCAACACACCCACGCAGCAGACTTCGTGATCGAGCCCCTCGACATGCGCAGCGCATGCTCACATGCTTGTGACATGCCCAAGATGATCCAGATCCGCAACGTCCCCGACGATGTGCACCGGAAACTCAAGGTTCGGGCCGCCGCTTCGGGCCTGACCCTGTCCGACTTCCTGCTGCGCGAACTCGGCCCGCTGGCCGATCGACCGACGATGGAGGAGCTTCGGGCGCGGATCGCCAGCCGAACCCCGATCCACCTCGAAGGCGGAAGCGCGCCTTGGATCCGAGCGGACCGCGACGCGCGATGATCGTCCTCGACGCCTCGTTCGTAGTCGACGTCCTCTTGGGTGACGCACGAAGTCCGGCGTTGCGCGAGCGCCTCTTCGCTCCCTCGCTGCGGCCGTCGGTCCCCCACCTGCTCGACGTCGAGGTCGCGAGCGCACTCCGACGCATGATCCGGGCGAACCGCGTCGACGAGACCCAAGCGCGCGCGGTCCTCGCCGATCTCGAGTTCCTGCCGATCGCTCGGCATGGCCACGCGGGTCTGCTGCCGAGGATCCTCGATCTCCGCGAACGACTCACCGCCCACGACGCGACCTACGTTGCACTGGCCGAGGCACTCGAAGCGACGTTGTGGACATGTGACTCGGGCCTGGCGCAGGCCGCGAGCACGTACGTCGAAGTCGAGAGCTTCTGAACCGCGGAGCTCAGAGCGTGTGAAGAATTCGCACGCGACGCGACGCGGGAGCGGCACAGATGGTGTCTGAGAGCGTGTAGGCTCGATTTTTTCACACGCTCTCAGAGCCGGTGACGAGTTCGCCGGCTCTCGCGCCGCGGAAGCGGTGCGACGCGCACGGGATGGCGCGTCGACGCGATTCTTCGGCGGGTTCTCAGCGCTTCCGCCGTCCGCCCGGTCGCACTTCGCGCCCGTCCGGTCGCACGTAGCGCAACACGCTGTCCTCGGATTGCTCGGGCGCGTCGAACAGCTTCACGTCCTTCTGGAAGCGGTACTCGAGCGCACGCAGGTGATCCGAGCAATCGCTCTTCAAGTACGCGACGACCTCGGGGTGCGCGCGGACTTCGACGGTCTGGAAGCCCTTGTGCGTGAGCGCCGAGGAGAGCCGCCGCAAGATCGCGGCCGCGCGTGAATTCACGGTGCGGATCCGGCCCGTGCCGCGACAGCGCGGACAGTGGTGGAACACCTTCTTGTCCATGCCGGGCCCGAGCCGCTGGCGCGTCATCTCGAGCAGGCCGAACTGGGAAATGCGGCCGACCTTGCTGCGCGCGCGGTCGCCTTCGAGAGCTTCCTTGAAGGCCTTCTCGACCAACCGGATGTTGCTCATCTTCATCATGTCGATGAAGTCGACGACGATGATCCCGCCCAGGTCGCGCAAGCGCATTTGCCGCGCGATCTCGGGCGCTGCCTCGAGGTTCGTCTTGAGCGCGATGTCCTCGAAGTCGAAGCCGTCGGAACGCGTGCGTCCCGAGTTCACGTCGATGGCGACGAGAGCTTCAGCCTGGTCGAACACGATCGATCCACCCGACGCGAGCTCGATCCGACGCTGGAAAATGCGCTCGAAATCGGGCTCGACGTTGTAGTGCTGAAAGAGAGGCTTCGCGCCGTCGTGCAACTGCACGCGCCCGACGTCCTCGGGCATCAGCTTCTCGGTGAACTCGAGGATCTGACGCTGAACTTCGGGGTCGTCGACGAGGACGGCTTTCGTGTTCGACGAGAAGAGGTCGCGCATCGTCTTGATGGCGACGTCCGATTCGCGGTAGAGCGCCGCCGGGCCGTGACCCTGGTGCAGCTTCTTGCCGAACGCGGTCCACAGGCTGACGAGGTAGTCGAGGTCGCGCTTGATCTCGTTCTTGCTGTGCCCGACACCGGCCGTGCGCACGATGACGCCCATGCCCTTCGGCACTTCGAGCGTCTCCAAAATGCGCTTCAGACGCCGACGTTCCTTCTCGTCCTCGATCTTGCGCGACACGCCGGTGCGCGACATCGAGGGCATGAGCACCAGGTAGCGACCCGGGATCGAGATGTAGGTCGTGAGCGTCGGCCCTTTGTCGCCGATCGCGTCCTTCGTGACCTGCACGACGACGGTCTGGCCCTTTTCGAGCAAGTCCGTGATCGGGAGTCGCGGACGCGCTTCGAAGCGACGCTTGCCGCGTCCGCCCTTCGCGTCCTTCCCCTTCGCGCCACGCTTCGACGGACGCTCGTCCTCGTCGTCGTCCGCGTCGTCGCGTTCGGCCGACACCGCGGGCTGACTCGAGTTCTCGTCCCACTCCTCGGGATCGATCTGCGTCGAGAGCAACTTGTCGAGATCGAAGTCGTCTTCGCCGTACGCCGTGAGGACGTCCGACGTGTGCAGGAAGCCGTTGCGTCCCTGACCGAAGTCGATGAACGCCGCTCCGATCGCCGGCTCGAGATTCACGACCCGACCGCGATAGATGTCGTTGACCAGCGTGTCCTGATCCTTCACGGTCATCAGGAAGTCGGTGATCTTCCCGTCCTCGAGCACCGCGACGCGCTGCTCCTCGGGATCCGTCGCGTTGACGAGGATCATCGAGCGGCGCTCGGACTCCGGCACCACGCGCGGTGCATCCGGATCGGACTCCGGATCGGCATCTTGAGCCTCGCGACCGCGTCCACGACCGCGGCGACGGCGCGTCCCACGGGCTTCGGATTCGGGAGCGATCGGCGCCGCGACTGCGCTCACGGCCAGCGGCAAGTCGTCATCCTCGCCGGGGATGGACTCGATCTCGACCGGGACGGCCTTCTCGTGGCGTGCAGCCAACGCGCGTCCGGACGACGCCCGGTTCGACGACGCCCGGTTCGACGACGCCCGGGTCGATGGGGCACGGGTCGATGGGGCACGGGTCGGGGCCGCACGTTCCGATGCGGGACGCGGCGAATCGGAGTCAGCCGGCGCGGCGTTCAGGCCGCGCGCCTTGCGGCGGCGTCCGCCACGGTTTCCTCGACGGCGGCGCTTGCCGTCGTCCAGGGCCGTGCCGAGCTCGCCGGCGGCGGCCAGTTCCACCCCGTCATCGGCCGGAACCGCGTCGAGCGCGAGATCGGCATCGTCGTCGGGTGCGTCGATTTCCCGCGGCACGCTGCCACGCGGCGGAGTCCGTCCCGGAGCCCCAGCGGATGCAGCGCTGCGCGCTGCGGACCCACGTGCCGCCGGAGTACTGCGCGCCGCCGGAGTACTGCGCGCCGCCGGAGCACTGCGCACCGCCGGAGTACTGCGCACCGCCGGAGTACTGCGCACTGCCGGAGTACTGCGCACTGCCGGAGCTTCACGCGCAGGTTCGGGTTGGGGCGCCGCGGCCGCGCCACGACCGCGCCCGCCGCGACCACGTCGCGAGCGCCGCCGACGGGGGTCCGCTCCGGTCTCCGAGGGTTCGGTGGCGCTAGCCTCCGGATCCTCCGGGTCGCGTTCGGCCACCTCCAAGGGATCGAACGTCTCGTCCTCACCCGGGAGGGGCGGCTCAACGGCCGCGGACCCGGCTTCGGGATCGCCTTCGTTGGCGGGCTCTCCCGTGGACTCGTCCTCGCGGCTTCCGCGGCGTCGGCGTCCGCCGCGCGAACCGCGCCGACGGCGCTTGGAAGCGGCGTCATCCGCAGCGGGCTCGAGTGTCGAGCTCGCGCCCGCTGCCTCGATCGGACTCGAAATGCTCAGCTCGGGATCGACCGGCTCCGGGACTTCATCGGCACTCCGACGCACGCTGTCGGGGTCGCGTCGGGGTCCGCGCGCCGCGTCGTCGGAGTCGCGACGCGTCTCGAAGGACACGTCGAAAGAGTCGCCGGAGGTGGCGGAATCGGTTGAGTGCCCGAGCTCAGCACCGTGGTGCCCACGCTCAGCACCCTGGTGCCCACGCTCAGCACCGTGGGAATCGCGCTCGGAAGCGTGAGTGGAATCGAAAGAATCAAAGGTCTCCGACGCGCTGTGCGCGCCGAAGTGGATCTCGTCCGTCATGAAAAGAAGGAGGGTCGCGCCTCTGGAGACCAGCCGGTGCCGTGCGCGCCGCCCGCCCGCGCTCGCGGCCGGGGCGTCGCGCGGGGCGCGGCGGAACTCGGTCAGCGGGGCAGGGCTCGGGGCGCGGCAGGTATCCGCGACCTGTGAACAGGAACGCGGAAGTTCGGGCCGGAGTCCGAGGCGCGGGGTTGGCCCGCGCACGAGGCGCGGAACGTTCGCGTCGAATGGGTTCGAAAAGAGAAGCCCGGCGGTTCGCGTGACTCCCCGTAGGCAGGCAGCGATCGAAGGCTTGTCCTACCGGGCACAGGTTGCGCTCGGAAGGTGGATCTCGTTCCGGCGGCCGAAAGGGCCGCGGGGTTCGTGCGGACGCCGCTCGAACCGGTGAGATGGTCGCGGATTGGACGCCCGGAGTCGAACCGGAAGACGGGAATCCGCGACGAATCGCTCTGAGGGCCGCTCTCGGCCTCGAATCAGGGCTTCTTGGTCTTGACCGCACCGACCAGGCGCGTGCGCCCGTCGGGTGCCGGCCGGATGTCGAGTGCGTCGACCCGCATCCGCATGCCGTCCTCCGTGATGAAGGTGACCCAGTCGCCTTC
>JAYTBY010000850.1:0-5397 GCA_043736755.1 Planctomycetota bacterium
ATTCGGCGTCGCGTGTCCGCACGTGTCGCAGACGCAGATGCGCTTCGCACCGGCTTCGATTGCGGTCGTGTAGAGCGCGCGGACGTGCTCGGGATTCGCACGCGTCGTGTCCTCGGTCACGAACATGACGGGCAAGTCGTTCTTCGTCGCGAACTCGACGGCGTCGCGCGAGAGCTTGACCATCTGGTCGATGTGCCAGTTCTCGGCGTACTGACGAATCGGTGAGCTGCCGATGAACGCGCACACTTCGATCGGAACGCCCGACTGCTGCACCATGTCGACGACGGGCTCGATGTCCGTGATGACCGTGCGACAAGCGACGTTCGGGCGAATGTTCAAGCTCTTCATGACGCGCGAGAGCTCGAGGATGTGCTCTCTCGCGCGCGCGCCCGCGCCAGGCAATCCGACGTTGGCCGTCTGGATGCCGAGGTCGTTCATGAGCTGAACGAGCTCGATCTTCTGGTCGAGCGTCGGGTCCTTGACGGACGGGCTTTGAAGTCCGTCGCGCAGTGTCTCGTCGTCGAACTGGATCGCGCCGGAAGCGCGCAGATCAGGCAGATTCCAATCGTGGATCAAGTCGTCACGATCGGGAGCAGTTCGGTCAGGGGTCGTCATCGAGTTCATCCAGGTGGGTGCGGCCGAGCAGTCTAGCCCACGGCCCTCAAGGCCCCCAGGTCCAGAGAGACGGTGGAGCGACCACGAACTCTCGCGCTGCGGAGCGCTGCCACCCGTTTCCGACAGGCCGCAGGGTCCCGTTCGTCACGGCCTTTCAGTTCCAGCGGAACAGCCGCAGCGCGAGCACGAACGACACAGCGCCCCACGCGACGAGGATCCCGATTCGCCCGAGCTGCGACGTGAGATCCGCGCCCTCGAGCAGCACGGCTCGCAGCGCGTCGTTCAGCGCCGTGAGCGGCATCGCACGCACGATCGGTTGCACGGCGTCGGGGAAGCGCTCGGACGAGAAGAAGACTCCCGAGACCACGAACATCGGCAGCATCACGACGTTGATCAGCCCGGAGACGACTTCGATCTTGCGCGTGCGCGCCGCGGCGAGGAGGCCGAGTCCGGCGAACGACGCCGCGCCGAGGATGCACAGGCCCATCGCGGTGACGAGGCTGCCTTGGAACACCATGTCGAACGCGAGCCAGCCGAAGGTCAGCATCAGCACGACCTCGACGACGACGATGGTCATGCGGCTCGCCATCGTCGCGAGCAAGAAGTGTGAGCGCTTCATCGGCGTCGCCGCGAGTCGCTTGAGCAGTTTGCGCGAGCGCATCTCGACCAACGCGAAGCCGATGCCGTACATCGAGCCGCTGAGGATGTTCATCCCGAGGAGGCCCGGGATCAGGAAATCGACGTAGCGCGAGCCCGGTTCGGTCACGAGCGTCTCGCGGAACCCTCGCGGATCCGTGCGACCGGCCGCGCGTTGCAACGCGTCGTCGACGCGTGCGCGCGCGAGCACGCCCTCGGGATTCGTCGCGTCGAAGCGGTACTCGAGCTCGGCACCGGGCACGACGACGAGCGCGACTTTCCCGAGGCGCAGCGCGAGTTGCGCGTCGTCGCTGTCGAGCTCGCGCACGCGGAAGCCTGGGGCCGCCGAGAGCGCCGAAGCGAGCGCATCCGAACCGTCGACATCGACCACGGCGACCGCGACGTTGTCGACCGGCTTCTCGCGGAACGCGATGCCGAGTCCGACCGCGAGGAGGATCGGGAAGCCGAAGACCCAGAACAGGATCGCGGGTTCGCGCACGAACTCGCGCACGCGGAGTTTGTAGAGCTCGACGAAGCCGCTCGATTCACTCATCGCGCAAGTGCCTTCCGGTCAAGGCGACGAACACATCCTCGAGGCTCGCGTGCCGCGTCGACAGACGTGAGAGCGTCGCTCCGCGCGATTTGGATCGCTCGAGGATCGCCGGCAAAGCGACGTGCGGCTCCGCGACGGTGAGTTGGAACCCGTCGCCCTCGCCACGGGCCGAACGCACGGAGGGCAGCGCTTTCAGTGCCTCGATCTCGCTCGCGCTGTCGACGTCGCCGCCGAACGCGAACTCGACGACGTGATCGCCGCCGAGCGAGCGGATGAGTTCCGGCGGAGAACCCGCAGCGATCACCCGACCGTGATCGACGATCGCGATCTGGTCGCACAACTTCTCGGCCTCGTCCATGTAGTGCGTGGTCAAGAGGATCGTCTTGCCGCGCGATCGCAGGCTGCGCACGACGTCCCACAGTTGTCGACGCGATTGCGGATCGAGGCCCGTCGTCGGCTCGTCGAGGAACAAGAGATCCGGTTCACCGACGAGCGCGCACGCGACAGCCAGGCGTTGACGCTGACCGCCGGAGAGCGTGACGACGTGGCTCGCGCTCTTCTCCCCGAGTCCGACGAGTTGAATCGCCTCGGCGGCCGCGACTCCGCGCGGGAAGAACGCGCGGAACATCTGGAGCGTCTCGAGCACGCTCAACTTGTCGGTGAACTTCGTCTCCTGGAGCGTGACGCCGATCCGCTCGCGCAAGCGCGTCGCATCGCGATCCCAACGCATCCCGAGGACTTCCACGTCGCCCGAGGTCGGCTCGAGCAACCCTTCGAGAATCTCGATCGTCGTCGTCTTCCCCGCGCCGTTCGGGCCGAGGAGTCCGAAGCACGAACCCGCCTCGACCTCGAGATCGAGACCGCGCACGGCTTCGACCGGCGTACGCCCGGGATACGTCTTGCGCAGTTCGCGTACGTGGATCGCGCTCGTCATCGGGCGGGGATGCTACCGCGCGCGCGCCGCTGTACCTTCGCGCGCATGAGACTTCTCTGCCTCGCCGCGTTGACCCTCGCCGCCTGTCGTTCCGTGCACGACTCCCGCACCGAATCTCTGTACGCCGCGGACCGAGCCTTCAGTGCCGATGTGCAGGCGCGCCGCTTGGAAGCCTGGGTCGCGGCCTTCGACGTGAACGGATCCCAGTTCGAGGACGACTACCGTCCCGTGACCGGACACGCCGCGATTCGCGCGCGAATGAGCCCGTTCTTCGCCGATCCCACGAACGCGCTCGAGTGGGAACCCGACACGGCGACGATGAGCGAAGCCGGCGGACTCGGTTCGACCTCGGGTCGTTTCACGATGTCGCGTCGACGTGACGACGGCACGCGCGAGATCCTGCTGACCGGTCGTTACTTCGACGTGTGGCGCAAGATGCCGAACGGGACGTGGAAGCTCGTGCTCGACCTGGGCGAGCCGGATGCGGCGCCCGTCGCCGTGGAGTGAGCCACGTGGCCGAGTCACGACCTCGATTGCACGCGCAACCGTCCGGTGAGGCCGACCCGACGCGTCAGCGCATCCTCGCGACGATCGACTCGGTGCCGCGCGGGAAGGTCGCCAGCTACGGGCAGATCGCGCTCGAAGCGGGACTTCCAGGTCGCGCGCGACTCGTCGGCCGCACGCTCGGAACGCTCCCCTTCGAAACGAAGCTCGCTTGGTACCGCATCGTGAATGCCGCCGGCCGGATCTCGACGACGGGCGCAGCGGCGCGCGAGCAGCGTCGTCGGCTGCGCGCCGAGGGTGTCGCGGTCGACGCGCGCGGGCGCCTCGACATCCGCGCACACCGCTGGGTTCCGTGACGCATCCCGATCCAGGGCGAACGCGGACGCAGCCGCGCGGCGAAGCCCGGATCCCTGCGCGTTCCGATTCGGGTCCGCGCGGCGCTCGTGCACGGACCGCGCGCTTCCGTGCTTCCGCGATCAGCCCTCGTCGTTACTTGGACCGTGGCCACGCTCGCCCACCAGACCGCGGGCAGCGTTCCCATCGAGCTCCAACTTCGGCGCATCCGTCTCGAGGCGCAGCTTCACAACGTCGATGTGCTCCGCCGGCGGAATGAGTTCCGGCATCGTCCCCCCGATGTTCTGGATCGCACGTCGAACTTCACGACCGACTTCCTCGTGGGTGTGAATGGCCGTCGTCTGGTCCGCGACCCGCTCGCGCGCGAGCTTGTCCCGCGTTTGCGTCATGCGGAACTGATTCGCCGCCAGCTCGGTCGTGTCCATGCGATCCATGAGCTGTTCGTCCGGCGGCAAGTTCTTGTGCTTCAGGATCGCCTCGCGCCCCATCCCGTAGAGCCCGCGATACCCCGCGTCGTGGAACACACCGAACATGCGGCTCGCGACACCGGCGGCCCGCGCGGCGCCCGAGAGCTGCTTGAACTCCTCCTTGGCCTGGTTGCGCAGTTCCAGTCGCTCCATGTCCTTTGCGGCCTGGTCGGACAGCTCCTGCCGCCGGGTCTGGATCGCGAAGTACTTCTGGGCGAGCGCGATCTCGGGTTTCCGCGGGTTCCCGTTCTGGGCGATCAGGTAGCAGGCGAAGCGGGAGAGGGAGTGGTCAGGGACCTCGCGGGCCGCTCCGCTGCCCACTCCGACCATTTTGACGCTGGCGTCAAAATGGTTCCGGGGCTCGTTCCCCGACTTCTCGCACGAGGTCATCGCGCGCCGGACCGCGTCCTCGAAGCGCCTCCAATTCGTGTACCCCAGCCGGTGCTGCAGGTCGCGTGCGCTCCAGTACTCGCAGCCGTGCTCGTTGAGGCGCTTCAGCTCCTCGAACGAGCTTCCGGTCACCGGTGTCAGGTCGCCCGTCTCCATCGACTCCTCCTTCATGCGGGTTCGATCGCACCGTAGGAGTTGCCCGCGCCGAGGACCAGCGCTGTTTCCGCTGGCGCAATGGCGGACGAGCACGCCGTGCTCCTCGGGGACGGCCCAACAAGTGCGACGAACCGCGACAGAGACGCACGGGACGCGCGCGCGCGGCTTCGCGACCGATTCACGAGAGCCATTTCGAGTTCGCGCAAGCACGCGAGCGATCGCTGTTCTTCCAAGAGACGTACGCCCGGTTTCCCACTCGAGTCGACGGAGCATCGGACTCCTGCGCGCCCACGGGTTGTGGAGAAGTCGGAGCGCGAGACTTCGACGGGTGACTCGCGACGCGCGACTTGCGACGCATGTCTCGCGACGCATGTCTCGCGACGCATGACTCCCGACCAGCGACTCGTGACTCGTGACTTGCGACGCGCGACTCACGACTCGCGACTCGCGACGCTTGCCCAGTAACGCGCGAAACTTCGACGCGTGATTCGCGACCTACGACTCGCGGAGGAGTCGGAAGAGGACCTCGCCGTCGCCCGCGTGCGCTGGATCGCCGTGCGCTGAGGTCAGCTCGAACGCGCGGAACCCGACCTCGGCCGTCGATTCACCAGCTCGCGTGCGCGCCAGCGCAGCGGCGTCGCGCGCGCGCTCGATCGCCGCGCGCACGCGAGCGCGAGTGATCGCCGCGATCGTGCCGAGGCCACGCGTCGCGGCCTCGCCGTCCTTCGCCGTCGGCTCGGGCGCTTGCACGAGCACGCAGCGCCGCGTTCCGCCGTCGTCGTGGTTCG
>JAYTBY010000851.1:0-12144 GCA_043736755.1 Planctomycetota bacterium
GGCGAGGTGAGTTCGCCATCGTCTTCCGCCGCGACAACAGGGCGAGAGGTATAGGGCTTCGTCGTGTTCAGGGCAAGCAAGCGCAACGCGCGAGCGCACGCAAGTCGCGCGCGTCACGGACGTTCGGCGAGGGCCTCACGCGCAACGGACTTTCGGACCGGGAATGCACACACCTGACTCGAGTCTTCCGTCCACGGCAGCTCGCGTCGCTGCGGCCTCCCCGCGACGGGCTCGCGCGCAGAGGAGCGAGCGCATGGAGAGCCGGTCGGCGGCGAAGGACTCGCTACTGCCGACGCTCAGGCCCGCCCCGCTGCGTCGGGGGAAGCGACCCGTCGCGACCCGCGCTTGCCGCCAACGGAAAAGGCACCCTCGACAGGTGTCGACTGGGTTGGATTCAACTGGCCACATAAGGCCCATTCCATGTCTTCTTGATGGTCACTCGCTGGTTCCATGGTCGAGGATTGGGACACCTAGGTCGCACTCAGCTGGACGCCGGCTCGTGAACGGCTCCGTCGATGGCGGTTTGATGTCTAGATAGTGGCCAAATCGGCCCCTGACGGGATGCCGCGCGACCTCGGAGCCAGGCCAGGGTTCGAGGCTCTGGATCCGCGTGAAACCGCGCCTGCCGGCCGGCCAGGACGGGGCCGGTCATCGCAGCATAAGTCTCTCATTGATAGATACTTGAGCTTGCCTTGATGAGCCTCCTTCGCGCCTCGGGCGGTACTCCGCGATCTTGGCCCTCTCTTCATGGAGTCTTTGCAGAGGAGGCGTCTCCTACTCGCGTCCCAACGAGACGTCACTTCCGCTGGCCCATGCCAGCCTCCAGCCCCCCGCGGGCAAGGAACCTCGCGATCATGATCACTCCTCTCTCCCTGCGCGCCGCCGGCCTCGCCGCCGCCGCCACTGTCCTCGGACTCACCGCGGCAGCACAAGCCGTGAAGGTCGACCCGAAGATCGCGCCGTACACGTCAGTCCCCGGAGTCTCGGGCAACGTGAAGAGCATCGGCTCCGACACGCTGAACAACCTGATGACGCTGTGGGCCGAAGGCTTCAAGAAGCAGTACCCGGCCGTCTCGATCGAGATCGAAGGCAAAGGCTCGTCGACCGCGCCGCCCGCGCTCATCGAAGGCTCGGCCACGTTCGGCCCGATGAGCCGCGAGATGAAGCAGAAGGAGATCGACGACTTCGAAAAGAAGTACGGCTACAAGCCGACGGCGATCCCGACCTCGATCGACATGCTCGCGGTGTACGTCCACAAGGACAACCCGATCGCGAGCCTCACGCTCGAGCAGGTCGACGCGATCTATTCGAAGACGCGCAAGAGCGGTTACGTGAAGGACATCGTCACCTGGGGCGAACTCGGCCTCACCGGCGAATGGGCCGACAAGCCGATCAGCCTCTACGGCCGCAACAGCGCTTCGGGCACGTACGGCTACTTCAAGGAACACGCGCTCTTCAAGGGCGACTACAAGGACTCCGTGAAGGAGCAGCCGGGCTCGAGCTCGGTGGTCCAAGGCGTCGCCGCCGACAAGTACGCCATCGGCTACAGCGGTATCGGCTACATGACCGCGGACGTGCGCGCGGTGCCGCTCGCGAAGGATGGGCAGAGCTCGCCGATCACGGCGACGCCGGAAAACGCGTATTCGGGCGCATACCCGATGGCGCGCTTCCTCTTCGTCTACGTGAACTACAAGCCGGGCACGGAGATCGATCCGCTGCGCCGTGAGTTCGTGCGCTACGTCCTCTCGAAGCAAGGACAAGAGGACGTCGTCAAGGACGGCTACTACCCGCTGACGTCGAAGCTCGTTTCCGACGCGCTGAAGTCGATTGGCCTCACATCCGGCGCCGTCGTTCCCGCAGCCGCGGGCCGCTGATCGAGACCCGCTGACCGAGCACGAATTCTGCTCGGTGTCGGTGGATGCCGCACTGCGTGGGGAGGTTCTCCGGGACCTCCCACGCGACGCGGGTCCGGAATGACGAACCCAACCGGGATGAGCCCCCAATCCTTCACCGGCCGCGGCCGGCGCCGTCAAACGCGCCGCGGCGTGCTCATCGCCGAGCGCGTCGCGCGCATCCTGATTTCGATCGGCGGGCTGGGCACGATCCTGGCGGTCTCGCTCATCCTCGCGTTTCTCCTGTGGGTCGTCGCGCCGCTGTTTCGCGGCGCGGACTTCGAAGAGGGCGGCACGCGCGTGCTCGCGGCTTCGCCAGCCGGTGAGTCGACGCCGATCGCGGTTGGCGTCGACGAATACCAAGTCGTTGCTTGGGCGCTCGGTGTCGACGGAGTCCTACGCGCGTGGCGTCTCGATACCGGCGAGTTACTGCGCGAGGAGCGCCCGTTCGGCGACGTGCGGCCGACGTCCGTCTCGCTACCACTCGACGATGGGCGCTACGTGCTCGGGTTCGAGGATGGTCGCGTTCGCCTCGTGCAGTTCGGATTCCAGACCGAGTTCCTCGATCCCGCTCACGATAGAGAATTAGCGCAGAAGCTTGGGAGTGTGGAGCGCGCAACCTGGAAAGGGGGCGTCGTCCAGCACACGCCCGAGGACCAGTATCGCGCACAGTCTCTGGTCCTTGCGATCGGCGAGCCGGTCGATATCGGAGCGCGCTCGACGATCGTCGCGGTCGACGCGGTCCTCGGCGGCGGCACCACGCGCCTCTTCGCCTACGAAAGTGCGGGTTCCCTGCGCATCGCGGACGTCGAGCGCAAGGAGAACGTGTTCACGGGCGAGCTCACGGAGAGCGTTGCGCTCCACGAGGTTCCCTGGACTCCGCGGCACGACGGTGTGGCGCCGCATCGGCTGCTCGTAGGCGGCGCGGGCGACAGACTCTTCGTCGTGTGGCGCGACGGGGTCACGCGGCGCTACGACGCACGCGACGCCAAACACACCACCCCCGTCGAGGAATTCGATCTCGTCGACGGCGCAGGCACGCTCGAAGCGGTCGCCTTCCTGATCGGGCGTGGCACGTTGGTCACGGGTGACTCCCGCGGTCGCCTGCGCGCTTGGTTCGGCACGAAACCCGAGGACGCTCGCACTGCGGACGGCGAGACTTTCGTGCGCACGCACGACCTCCTCGAAAACGGCGCGGCGATCCGCTGGATCTCGTCCTCCGCCCGCGGCAGGTCGGTGGTCTCCGGAGCGGCTGACGGGAGCATCTCGGTCGCCTACGTAACGAGCGACAAGGAGCTTTTCTCGTCGCGCGTCGAGGGTGCGACCGGCATCGACGCCGTGCTGCTCACGCCCAAGGACGACGGGCTCGTGGCGATCTCCTCGGGCCGTATCGCGAGCTGGAAGGTCGACCTCTTGCACCCCGAGGCGACGCTAGCAGCGCTCTTCCGACCGGTCTGGTACGAGGGCTACCCCGGACCCGAGCATGTGTGGCAGAGCTCGAGCGGAACGGACGATTTCGAAGCCAAGCTCGGTCTGTGGCCTCTCGTCTTCGGCACGATCAAGGCCACGTTCTACTCGATGCTGTTCGGCGTCCCGCTGGCCCTACTCGCCGCGATCTACACGTCCGAGTTCCTGCATCCGCGGTTGCGCACGCCGCTGAAGTCGACAGTCGAGATCATGGCCAGCCTGCCGAGCGTCGTGCTCGGTTTCCTGGCCGCGATCGTGTTCGCTCCGTTCGTTCAAGGCGTGCTGCCTCAAGTCCTCGCGCTTTTCGTATGCGTGCCACTAGCGTTGCTCTTCGGCGCGCGTCTCTGGTCGCTCCTGCCGCCGAAGAAGTACGTGCAGTGGTCGGGTACGCCGCGTTTCGCCGCGATCGGCCTGACGATTCCGCTCGGCGTCGCGCTGGCGTGGTGGATCGGGCCGGTCGCCGAACGAGTCATGTTCGCGGGCGACCTCGAGAAGTGGTTGCACGGCGGATTCGGCCGCGCGTTCGGCGGCTGGTTCTTACTCCTGATCCCGGCCGCCGCCTTGGTCTTCGCCTTCTTCTCGTCGCGCGTCATCGATCCGTGGTGGCGCTCGAAGCAGCGCGGTTGGACGCGTGACGCCGCGGGACGCAATGAACTCCTGCGCTTCGTGATGGCAACCGGCGTCGTGTTCGCGCTGGCCGCCTTCACGGCGTTCGGCCTCGACACGGCTGGCTACGACGCGCGCGGCGGCGTGCTGGACACCTACGTGCAGCGCAACGCGATGATCGTGGGCTTCGTGATGGGCTTCGCCATCGTGCCCATCGTCTACACGTTGACCGAGGACGCGCTGACCTCCGTGCCTGGACACTTGCGGCTCGCGTCGCTCGGTGCCGGCGCGACACCGTGGCAGACGGCCACGCGCGTCGTCATTCCGACAGCGATGAGCGGGATCTTCTCGGCCGTCATGGTCGGACTCGGGCGCGCCGTCGGCGAAACGATGATCGTGCTCATGGCGACGGGCAACACGCCGGTCATGAGTTGGAACGTGTTCGACGGGTTCCGCACGCTCTCCGCGAACATTGCCGTCGAGTTGCCGGAGGCGGTCAAGAACGACACGCACTACCGCACGCTTTTCCTCGCGGCGTTGTGCCTGTTCGCGATGACTTTCGTGTTGAACACCGTGGCCGAGGTCGTGCGGCAACGTTTCCGCAAGCGGGCGTACCAGCTGTGACGCTCACCCTCGAAAAAAGTGCCCCGCAACCGGCCACGTCCGCGCCGCGTGGTCGCCAAGGGCGGCGCTTTACGTCGATCGGCGCGTTCGGCGAGCCGATGCTGTGGCTCACCGGCGGTGCGCTGGCGATCGCGCTGTTCATGATCGTGGGGCTCTTGGCGCTCGTCGTGCATCAAGGCACCTCGACGTTCTGGCCCACCGAACTCTGGCGCGTGGACACGGTCGACGGTCGCAAGTTCCTGGGTGAAGTCGCCGCGACGGAGACGTATCGCCCCGAACACGTCGCGCTCGACAAGCTGCCCGATCAGTATCGCGCTCGCGCCGCTCTGCTGGTCGCCTCGCACGAGGGCAACAGCACGCGTGAGATGTTGCGCACGGGAAACTTCGACGTCTCCGGCACGCACTTCACGTGGATCAGCGACTACGAGGTGCTGCAGCGCTCGAAGCCAGAATGGTCCGTCGTCGTCGAGCGTCTGTCGTGGGGGCGCTTCTACGGCGAACCGCGCGAGTTCCGGATCGGGGACGAAGTCGTCGGTCGAACGGCGGGCGAAGCGTGGGCTCGGTTCCGGGAACACCACGACGACTGCCTAGAGCGGCATGAGATGGTCGCCGACCTCGAAATTCACGCGATCGGCGCAGTGAACGACGAGATCGAGGAGGCACGCCTCGCGCTCCGTCGACTCGAGATCGAGAAAGGTCGCGCGAGCCCCGAATATGCGACTGCGGCAGCCGCGACCGCGCAAAGCGAGGTCGAGAAGAGGGCGCGATTCTCTGAGATCGAGTCGGAGATTCGCGCGCTGAATTCGGAGAACGCCCGCTACGTCCTGGTGATGGAGACGGCCGATGGCCAGACGGCCGAACTCCCTGCCGCCGAAATCGTCCGCGCCTATCCCGCAAACCAACTCGCGTGGAGCGAGAGGCTCGTCGTCTACTTCTCCCGCTGGGGCGAGTTCCTCACGAAGGCTCCGCGCGAAGCGAACAGCGAAGGCGGCGTGTTTCCGGCGATCTTCGGCACCGTTGTGATGACGCTCCTGATGTCGGTGCTCGTCGTACCCTTCGGCGTGCTCGCGGCACTCTATCTGCGCGAGTACGCGAAGCAGGGGCTGATTGTCAGTGGTGTGCGCATCGCCGTGAACAACTTGGCCGGCGTGCCGAGCATCGTGTTCGGCGTCTTCGGTCTGGGCTTCTTCTGCTACATCGTCGGGGCGAGCCTCGACGATCTCTTGCACGCGGAGAAGCTGCCCAATCCGACGCTCGGCCGCGGTGGCCTCATGTGGGCCAGCCTCACGCTGGCGCTCCTGACGTTGCCGGTCGTGATCGTTGCGACGGAAGAAGCGCTGTCCGCCGTGCCGAGCTCGATGCGCGAGGGCTCGTACGCCTGCGGCGCGACGAAGTGGCAGACCATCTGGCGCATCGTGCTCCCGCGCGCCATGCCGGGCGTGATGACCGGAATGATCCTCGCGATCGCGCGCGGAGCGGGCGAGGTCGCACCGTTGATGCTCGTGGGCGCCGTGAAGCTCGCGCCCGAATTGCCCGTCGAACTCGGATCTGCGTTCCCGTTCGTGTCCGTCCACCCCGAGCGCAGCTTCATGCACTTGGGTTTTCACATCTACGACCTCGGGTTCCAGAGCCAGAACAGCGAGGCCGCGAAGCCGATGGTCTTCACGACCACGCTGCTCTTGATCGCGCTCATCATCGTGCTCAACGTCACCGCGATCTGGGTTCGCGGCCGGCTCCGGCGCAAGTTCCAGGCCGGGCTTTTCTAGGCCCTCGAGTGGAGATCGATCCCATGGAAGTCTCAAGTACCGGTATGCTCCCGCGCCAGAAATCGGTGCGCGGCGTGACGACTCCTACGAAGGACGGCAATCCCGTCACGAGCCCCGTGTTCGAAGCGATCTCGCGCTCGCAGGCGTTCGCGACGGAGGTGCACGAAGCCGTTGCGAAGGAGGAGTACGTCCTTGAAGTGCAGGACTTCCGCCTCTGGTACGGGGCCAAGCAGGCGCTCTACTCCATCCACCTGCCCGTTCCGCGCGGCAAGGTGACGGCACTGATCGGACCTTCGGGCTGCGGCAAGTCGACGCTCTTGCGCAGTGTGAATCGCCTCAACGACTTGAACGACACCGTGCGGATCGAGGGCGACATGCGCCTGAACGGCGACTCGATCTACGACTCCGGCGTCGACGTGATCGAGCTGCGCAAGCGCATCGGGATGGTGTTCCAGAAGCCGAACCCGTTTCCGATGAGCATCTTCGAAAACGTCATCTATTCGCTGCGGATCGACGGCGAGCGCAACAAGAAGGTGCTCGAGGAAGTCTGTGAGAAGAGTCTGCGCGGCGCGGGCTTGTGGGAAGAGGTCAAAGATCGCCTGCAGGAGAGCGCGCTCGCGCTGTCTGGCGGTCAGCAGCAGCGACTGTGCATCGCACGAGCGATCGCGGCCGAACCCGAGGTTCTCTTGCTCGACGAGCCGTGTTCGGCGCTCGACCCGATCGCGACCGGTCGCATCGAGGACCTGATCGACGAGCTCAAGGGCAGCTATTCGATTCTGATCGTGACGCACAACATGCAGCAGGCGTCACGCGCGAGCGACTTCACGGCGTTCATGTACCTCGGTCGCTTGATCGAGTACGGGCCGACGAACGACCTGTTCCTGAACCCGCACTTGTCCGAGACCGAGGACTACGTGACGGGGCGGTTCGGCTGAGAATCGCCTAGAAAATCGAGCCCGCGGCCTCAGAGAGCGCGTCACGGTATCGAGGCTACACGCTCTCTGGGACCGGTGGCGCTGCTTCCGTCGCGCGGCTCCTGTGATTTCTCCACGGGCAGAGAGACCCGCGTGGCGTCGTACGGAACCGTGCGCGGAGCGAGGGAGCCCTAGTGGGGTGATCCCGAAGTTCGCTTCAATAGTCGCCCTGATTGCGGCATCCCTGCGGCGTCGGCACTCCTCCCTAGGGTCACAACGAATCCGCGTCGTCGCGCCTTCTTGCAGGGATGACGCAATCGGGGCGACTATTGAAGCGAACTTCGGGATCACCCCACTAGTAGGCCGCCGCGGATCACTGCGCCGTTCCGCGCAGTCGAATGCGGAACGGTTGCGACACGTTAGGCGCGTCGTGCGCGAGGTCGAGGTTTGCGTTGCGGGAGCCCGTCGCAGTCAGCGGGTTGAACCGCACGCGATACTGCACGTAGTCGCTGGCGTTCAGCGCGGCGTCCTCGAGGCAGCTCGAGGTCACCTCATTGCGCATGATGTTCGCGCACACCGGATGGAACTCGAGGTCGATGTTGTCCATCCCACCACACGTGTGGCAGTAACTCATGATCGTGCCCTGCGTGCATACCGTCGAACTGCTGCAGTTCGAGTAGCACAGGTCGAGCGGCGGACAGTACGAGTGCGTGTGGCTCGAACCGAAGTTGTGTCCCAGCTCGTGCGCGACCACGACGAAGTCCCACGTGAATCCGCCCGGCGCACCCGTCCACGTGCCCCAGTTGATGTTGCCGTTGATGTTGCCGCTGACGCCATAACCGAAGCTCTGGCTGCACAACACGCCGACGTAGGCGACGCCGCCGCCGAGGTTCGCGCCCGAGATGAAGTGCGCGAGATTGGCCTGAACGGGCCACCCGCTCGTGTTCCAGGCAGCTTGGAATTCGTCGAGCAAAGCGCCCGCATCGCCGCCAGAGTCCTGTGAAGTCCACGGATCTGACGCGCTCGAATGCAGGCCCAAGTACGCGATCGACATCGTCGTCTGCACGTCGGTGAAGTACTGATCACTGATCGCCGCCATCAACTGCGTGATGTACACGGTGGCCGCGTTCGTCGAACCGAACCGTTGGTAGAGCTGGTAGTCGGTCTCGATCGCGATGCGGCAGTTCGCGGCGGAGAGAGCCTCCGTCGAAGGCGGTACGAACGACTCCGCCCCGAGGTCGAGACGAAGTTCCGTGCCGGGCACGACGCGCTCGCCGCCACAGATCGTCGGCGTCGCGCCAGCTCCCAAGGCCGCGAGTTCCGGACTGCGCACGACGCGGCACACTGCCGGTGCACCGTTCGATGCGTTCTCGGTGAAGACGTGCACGAATCGATCGACCTCGATCGGTAGTTCCATGAACCCGCGCGCGCTGTCGCTCGAGAAGGCGAGGAAGACCCGCGATCCCGGCATGTCGAGGACGCTACCGCTCCAAACGGAGAGATCGCCGATGGCCGAGGCGATCCCACCGGGAACGTCCAGCCCATCGACACGCAGCACCGCGTTCGGCGCGAACGGCATCGACAAGCGCCGCAGGTCAAGCGTCACGTCGCCCAGACCGGGGACGCTGAATCCGTGCACCGTCGCGCGCGGCATCGACGCGAGTTCCGCCAGCAATCCGGCGTCGAGCGTGAAGGCGATGCCCGGTCCGCTCGTCGTCACGGGCTCCGAGAACGGCGCCAGCGCGGCCGGCGCCATCACGTAACCCTCCGCGCCTGGTGCCGGCGGAGGCTCGAGCGGTGCGGCATCGACGACGACGTCGAAATCGTTCGCATTGGCTCCAGAAACGAGTGGTGTGCCGAGAGCCATCGGCGATCCGCCGGCGTTCGTGAGGCGCACCAACGTGCCCGTGTTCGAGCCTCCAGCGACCGTCTGCGTGCCGAGGTCGAGCAGCGCATCGTGCGCCAGCACGTTCTCCGTCCCGGTAGCGCCTTGTGTGACGACGAGGGCCGAAGCGGACGTCGCGTCGTCGTCCTGGATCGTCATCTGGTGCAACGTGATCACGCCGAGGATCGTGCCCGCGCCCGGGGTCGAGAGACCCAAGCGAACCGTCTCGTCCGTCTCGATCGCGGAGTCGTCGAGCACGAGAATGCTCGCCGACTGAGTAGCGCCGTCGAGGCTGCCCGGCGCGAAGCTGATCGTCTGTTGCAGGACCGCTGCGTAGTCCACGCCACTCCCCGCGGATCCGCCGCCCGCGTCAGCGAACCGTGCGGTCGCCGCGAGTGCCAGCGTGTCGCCCGGCTGCAAGTCGAGGACCAGATCCACCTCGTGGGGGACGCCCGACTCGTCGGACTTCATACTCGACGGAGTCACGAAGAGGATCGTCGCGAAGTCGATGTCCGTGACCGTCGCGGTGTGTGTCGCGATACCACTCACAACACCGCCGATCGCGGAACTCAGAGCGAAAAGGACGGTCTCGCTCGCGCCTTCGACCAGCGAATCTCCGAGCGCGCTGAACGAAGCAGTCTGCGTGTCGCCGTCGAGCGATCCGCTCGGGAACGTGATCGTCACGGGCGTGAACGCTGCGTAGTCGCTCCCGCTCGTCGCAGTGCCCGATGTTGCGTCTACGACGTTGACGCTGACGTCCGTGGGCAGTGCCGCGTAGGTCGTGCGCAAGACGACCGACACTTGGATCGGAGCCGCGCCTTCGGCCGTCGTCACACCCGCGGTCGTGAACGCGAACGCGACCGGCGGGGATTCGGCACCACTGCCGCCGCCAGAGCACGCTGCCCATGCCGCGCACGACATGAAGAGCGCGCCGGTACGTGCGCGACTCGAGAAAGACTGACTGCCGTTTCGCATCGACATCTACTTTGTTCTGTGCGTGCCTCGGGTCGCTTGTGCGTCCGAGATCGCGCCCTGACACGCCTCCCGAATCTCCCTGCCTCGCCGTGGGATCGGCCGCGGGGAGGTCGGGTCTGAAGCGCGGACCGGAATCGGCGTGCAGTGGACTGGCGGGCCACTTGCCCTTGATCCCTACCGGCGGCGCGCACCGCGGATCGAGCGGTGCGCGAAGCTGGTCGACTCCTCGCGCTTCCCACATGACCTTCGACCGCGCACCGATAGACTCTCGCGCCCCTCGCCATGCGCCCCCTCGTCGATGCATCGATCCCGACTTACGTCTTCGACGATCGCGCGGAGTTGGCTCGGACTCTGGCGGACGAAGTCCTGATGCTCCTCGTCCGGCCGCAGGAGGCCGTTCTCGGACTCGCGACGGGTAGCACTCCGATCGACACGTATCGTGAGTTCGCACGACGCCGACGTGAAAGCGGACTGTCGTTCGCGGGAGCGACCACGTTCAACCTCGACGAGTTCGTAGGGCTCGGCGCGGATCATGCGCAGTCGTTCCGCCGCTGGACGCGCGAGAGCCTGTTCAGGCACGTGGACTTCGACCCCGCTCGAACGCACTTCCCCGACGTGGACGCACACGATCTCGATGCGGCCTCGCGCGAGTACGAGGCTGCGATCCGTGCGGCTGGTGGCCTCGACCTCCAGATTCTCGGGATCGGGAGGAACGGTCACATCGGTTTCAACGAACCCGGTTCGGAGCGCGACAGTCGCACCCGCATCGTCGATCTGCATCCGTGGACGCGCGCGGATGCGGCCAAGTCGTTCGGCTCGTTGGAGCGTGTTCCGCTCCGCGCCATGACGATGGGGGTGGCGACGATTCTCGACGCGCGGCGGTTGCGAGTCGTCGCGCTCGGCATGGCGAAGGCTGAAGTCGTGCGTGAAACGCTGCGAACGCCGCAGAGCAGTGCGCTGCCGTCGACCTGGCTGCGCGACCACGCCGACGTGCGGCTCTATCTGGATCGGGACGCGGCGTCATGTCTCTGAGGACGGATCAGCGGATCGTGGGGGCGGGCTCGACGAGCGGCGGCATCGCTTTGGTCACTCCGCGCGCACCACCATGCGGTCCGGCACTTCATTGCGATCGCCGACTGCGACCGGGAAGTGCTTCGTCAGCACTTCGCCGCAGGCTCGAATCCCGTCGACGAGCCCGCTCGCCAGATCGCCGCGGTTGATTCCGGCCAAGACCTCATCACGGGTTCGAGACCAGTGTGCGTCGCCGACTGTGGCGTGAATCCCCGTGTCGCCGAGGACGACGACGCGGCGCTCGAAGAGGCTCACGAAGACCAGCACGCCCGTGCGCGCTTCCGTGCGCTGCAGCTCGAGCCGTTGGAACTCGAGCGATGCCTGTTCGAGCGCGACTTCCGTAGCGCGTTTCTCCGTCACGAACATCCGCTTCCAGCCGGGCAGCATGCGGGCGAGTCCGAATCCGATCGCACCGAGCCCAACTTGGCACAGGATCACGAGCCACGGGCTGGTCCACGGCAGGACGCCCTCGAGCAACGCGGAGCCCACGACCAGCATCACGAGTCCCGAGCGCCATTCACCCGACGGATGCGCGTCGGATCGGCCGAGCACGACGGGCACGACCTCACCGATCGTGTGTCGCTCGGCTTCGATCAGTGCTGCATGGACGCGCTTCTCGGCCTCCGGCGCGAGCACGGAATCGGTGCGGAAGTGGTGCGCGCGGTAGAGGGCTCGCGCGAGCAGCCCGATCACGCAGGCGAGCAGGATCCACGGGCCCACGCGCTCGAACCACTCGAGCGACGTCGCGCCCAAGGAATCCCACTGGGTCTCTGCCCCGGTTTGCTGCGCGGTTTCTTGCAGGTTCGCGTTCATCACCAACCTCCCGATGCGCCGCCGCCACCGCCGCCGCCGCCGCCGAATCCGGAGAAGCCGCCGCCACCGCCTCGACCGCCACCGAACCCACCGCCGAACCCGCCGCGCATGGCGCTGCCGAAAAGGCTCCC
>JAYTBY010000852.1:0-5389 GCA_043736755.1 Planctomycetota bacterium
GGCGCCGAGCTCACGCTGCACCTCGGTGCCGACCCGTTCGTCGAAGTCGAGCGCACGCGCACCGAGGACATGGAGAAGGGCCCCGGCTTCCTCTCGTCCCAGGCGTCGAAGATCGAAGGTTGGCGCATCCACGTGAAGAATCACGGCGCGCCGACGCAGGCCAAGGACGGCTCCGTCGACGTGATCGTCCGCGAAGTCCTGCCCCGTCCGCGCGACGAGCGCATCGAGGTCGAGCTCTCGAAGGCCGAGCCCAAGGTCTCGACCGACGAGCGCTGGAAACAGGACCGCGAGGAAAAGGGCATCCAGACCTGGGTGTTGCGCGTGCCGAAGAACGGTGCCGCGGACATCCGCTGGGAGTACACGATCGGCTATCCGAAGGATGCACGGGTCGTGCGCGAGTAACCGGCGAGAGTCCCTGTTCCCAACTGGACGCCGGCGCGGCAGGCTATCGAGCACGATGGCCTGCCGTTTTCATTTCAGCATCCTCTTCGCGGCGTTCGCCGCCGTCTCGTGCGCTTCGACCACGTCCGAGTCAGCGCCCCTCGCAGTCCCGGTTGATCCGGCCCGTGACGCGGCTCCCGCGCGCGCCGAGGCGCCGGTTCTTGACCAGGACCCTGCGCGTGACTCGGCCACGCCGAGCGCGACACCCTCCGAGCGTCTCCACTTCGTCGTCCTGCACACGAACGACGTGCACGGACAAGTGCTGCCCCGCAAAGCGACGTGGTTGAAGCGCGCGGATCCCCCGATGGTCGGCGGTCTCGCACGCGTCGCAGCCCGCGTGCAGCGCGAGAAGCGCGAAGCGGAGAAGGAAGGCGCGCACGTCCTCGTCCTCGACGGTGGTGACTGCTACCAAGGCACGCCCGAGGGCGTGATCGACGGCGGGTTACCGTTCCTGCGCGCGATGACCGCGGTCGGGTACGACGCAGTGTGCGTCGGCAATCACGAGTTCGATTTCGGCGTGCCGCACCTCGTCGCGTTGCTGCGCGAGTCGAAGTTGCCGACCGTCCTGGCCAACGTGCTCGAGCGCGCGACGAACACACGCGTCGCATGGACGCCGCCCTGGCGCATCGTCGAGCGTGGGGGGATCCGCATCGCGCTCGTGGGGCTCGTGTCACCGGAAACACCCGAAATCACGCATCCGGACGCACAAACACTCGTCTTCGTCGATCCGGCCGTCGCCCTCGTCGATGCGCGCGCGGAGATCGGAGCACGAGCCGACTGGATCCTGCCGGTTACGCACTTGGGCGTCGACGACGATCGCGCCGTCGCGCGCGCGCACCCGGATCTGCCGCTCGTCGTCGGCGGACACAGCCACACGTTCTTGAAAGAAGGTGTGCGCGAAGGGAGCACGTTGATCGTGCAGACCGGCTCGAAGGCCTCGGCGCTCGGACGCGTCGACCTGTGGTTCGACGCACGCACGAAGCAAGTGGTCGAGAGCCGCGCACGGCTCATCGATCTCGACGAGGAACCGGCCGCGGAGGATCGCGTCGCGCTGGTCGAGGAGATCTGTGCCGACCTGGCCGCGAAGAGCGCCGCGCGCATGAATGAAGTCGTGGGGGAGCTCAGCGGTCCCCTCACACGCGCGAAAGATCCGCTCGCTTCCTCGAGTGCTGGGAATTTCATGGCGGACGCGCTGCGGAAGTTCGCGGTCGCCGACGTGGGCGTCATGAATCGCGGCGGAATCCGCACAGATCTAGACGCTGGACCGGTCACGCGTCGCAACGCCTTCGAGCTGTGCCCGTTCGAGAACAACGTGACGGTGCTGACGCTCACGGGCGCGGAGCTCTCCGCGATGATCACGAAGTCGGTCGAGGGTACGGCGCATTCGGGGCTCGAAGTCTCCGGAGTCGTCATCGAAGCTTGGGTCGATGCGCAGGGTGCGCGCTCGTTGCGCGGCCTCCAAGTCGGCGGCGCCCTCGTCGATCCCGAGAAGGAGTATCGCGTCGCGATGAACTCATTCCTCGCTGATGGTGGCGACGCGTACGTCCAGAAGTACCCACCCGGCAAAAAGCGCAAGGACGATCCGACGTTGATGCGCGACCTGATCGAGGAGACGTTCCGCAACGCGAAGATCGTCGCGCCGAATGCCGAGAACCGCTACGTCGTGACGAGGTCGCCGTGATCTTCGGAGTGCTCGTGCTCGCCGTGCTCGCACAGGGGAGCGACACGCTCGACATGCTCGCGGGGAGTCTGAAGTCTCCCAAAGAGAGCGAGCGCGTGTCGGCCGTGCAGCGGCTCGGCCAGCTCGACGTGAAGGAGGCGTGGATCCTCCTCGTCGGCGCGCTCGCAGACTCGGCGCCGCGCGTGGCGGACGAGGCCGAACTGCAACTCACGAAGTGCGAGCTGCCCGAGGTCATCGAGGAACTCAGCGGCAAGTCCGGACTTGCTTCGCCGGATCCGTGGATTGCCGTGCATGCCGCCGGTGCGTTGACCGGCGGCAAGGATCCGACGCTGTCCGCGCTCGAAGCGGCGCTCGGGACGAAACACGAAGCGGCACGCATCGTCACGTTCGCGGCGATCGAGCGGGCTGCCCCCGACATTCGGGCGAGCGGCAAGGTGCCGAAATCGATGTCCACAGCGCTGGAGAAGGCCATTCAACCGCTCGGCAAGGGCGGCGCAGTGCAGGGCGCGGCGATGCTGGCGCTCGCAGCGCTCGATCCGACGAAGACGACCGACTGGTTCGTGCGTGCCGAGGCGAAGCAGTCTGCGCCGCACTTGTGCGCGCTGATGCAACTCGCCGGGCCCGAGACGAGCGATGCCGCGCGCAAGGTCCTCCTGATCGGGAGCGTACACGCAGATCGGGCCGTGCGCGCGGCGACCGTGGCCTCGTTCGCCGCGCATCCGAATGGCGAACGACTCACTCTGCTCGTCGACATGCTCGCCGGCGAAAAGCACGCGCGGCTCTTCTGGACGATCGACGGACACCTCGAGCGACTCTCCGGTCTCGCGGGCGGCGGCAAGATCGACTTCTGGAAAGGCTGGGTCACGAAGCTCGGGCCCGATTGGAAGCCCGTGACCGGCGACCCGCGCCGATTCGCGCCGGCTGGCGACACGGAAGCGCCCAAGCTCGCCGGCATGCCGATCCTGTCGGGCGCGATCGCGATCCTCATCGATCTCTCGGGCTCGACGTGGGAGAAGCGCACCGACGGCACGACGGTCAAGGATCGCCTCGACAAGGAGCTCGAGACGGCGTTGCGCGCTCTGCCCGAGACCGCACGCTTCAACGTGATCCCCTACACGAACGAGCCGATTCCCTGGGAGAAGAAGCTCCAGCCTGCGACACCCGCCAATGTCGGGAAAGCGCTGAAGTTCTTCACGAGCTGCAAGGCGAGCGGCGCGGGCAACTTCTGGGACGCGGCGATGCTGGCCCTCGAGGATCCCGACGTCGACACGATCCTCGTTCTGACAGACGGAGCGCCGACGGGCGGTCGACGCTGGCACATCGACCTCATGCGCGATCGATTCCTCGAGACGAATCGCTTCCGACGCGTCGTGCTCGATGCCGTGCTCGTCGACGCCAGCAAGTTCCTGCGCGGGAAGTGGCTGGAGTGGTGCGAAGCGACCGACGGCCGCACGCACGAGATCACGATTCCGAAGTGAGGCGCGTCGGCGCGGATGTGGAGCTTGCACCACCTGCTTCCGCCCTCGTGTAACCGCGACCCGCCTCCGCTCGACGCGCCGATATTCGTAACCCTCGACATCAAATATCACTGAGTTCTGATGTCGACCCTGGCAATCCTCAGGCGCGAGCGGGCGCCCAGAGACTCTCGGGGAACATTGGGTGCCGAGTCCGACTCCACGGCGCGGAACGGCGGATCCCCTCGATAGACTCACCCGCCCGAATCGCGCCCGCTGGGCCTCCGAGACCTCCATGACCGCCCTCACGAACACCCCGCTCGGACCTGCCGAGGCTCTGCCGAACGGCAAGGCGACCTATGCCGCGCAGGGCGGCGTTGCGCTCATCACGCTGACGAACCCGCAGGCGAACGGGTACAGCCACGCGATGATGCGCGACATCGACGAGGCCGTGCTGCGCGCGCGCTTCGACGACTCCGTGCACGTCATCGTGATCGCCGGCGCGGGCGAGAAGTTCTTTTGCGCGGGCGCCGACATCACGATGCTCGATGCGGTCACGCCGACGTTCAAGTACCAGTTCTGCCTGCACGCGAACGAGACGCTGCTGCGGCTCGAGCACACGCCGAAGCTCGTGATCGCGGCGCTCGGCGGACACTGTGTCGGTGGCGGGCTCGAGATCGCGCTCGCGTGCGACCTGCGCGTCGCTCGTCGCGGTTCGGGGAAGACGGGGTTGCCCGAGGTTTCGCTGGGCGTCCTGCCGGGGACCGGTGGTACACAACGACTCGCTCGCGTCGTCGGCAAGAGCCGTGCGATCGAGCTCATGGCCAGCGGACGACTCATCGCGTACGAGGAGGCGCTGACGTTGGGCCTCGTCGACGAGATCCGTGACGCGGTCGACGACGCCACGTTCCTCGTTGGAGTGATCGAGTACGCGCGCTCGTTCTGTGCACCGGGCAAGGCGCCGCTGGCGATCGGGTTGATCAAGCGCGCCGTGCAAACGGGCCTCGAAATGCCGCTCGAACAAGGGCTCGCGCTCGAGCGCGAGCTGCAAGCGCGACTCTTCGCGAGCGCCGACGCGAAAGAGGGCATCCAAGCCTTCGTGCAGAAGCGCCCGGCCAAGTTCGAAGGACGCTGATGCAAGTCGTTCACATCCCGGCACACGGCGATCCGTCCGTGCTGCGCGTCGTCGATCTGCCCGTGCCGGAACCGGGCCCGGGCGAAGTGCTGGTGCGCATGCTCGGCGTGTCGGTGAACCACCTTGACCTGTGGTCGCGACGCGGCATGCCGGGCGTGAAGTTGCCGCTACCGTTGATTCCAGGCTGCGACGGGATGGGCGAGATCGCGAAGCTCGGCGTGGGCGTGACTGTCCCGAGCGTCGGCACGAAGGTGCTCGTCGAACCGGGCAGTTCCTCGGGCAAGTCCGCGCACGATCTCGCCGGCAACGACCACCTGTCCGACGACTACCAGATCCGCGGCGAGCACTTCGACGGACTCGCGCGCGAGTACGTCGCAGTCGAGGCGCGCTACGTCGTGCCGCTGCCGAGCGGGATCGATCCCGTGCGCGCGTCTGCTGCTCCGCTCGTCTTCCTCACCGCGTGGGGAATGCTGATTTCTCGCGCGAAAGTGCTCACGGGCGAAAACGTGCTCGTCCTTGCCGGCACGAGCGGTGTCGGATCGGCCGCGATCCAGATCGCGAAGGACCGCGGTTGCCGTGTCGTCGCGACCGCGGGATCCGAGTCGAAACGTGCGCTGTGCCTCGAGCTCGGCGCCGACGCCGTCGTCGACCACGCCGATCCCAACTGGCCGAGCCTCG
>JAYTBY010000853.1:0-12137 GCA_043736755.1 Planctomycetota bacterium
TGGCGCGCGGTCTCGACGCGTTGACCCAGGCACTCGGACGCGAGAAGCAGCGCGATCTCTTGTCGAGCCTGCTCGTCGCGATCGCTCGTTCGGCCGACGACGGTGCGGCGCTGCGCGCGGGTGAGATGGCGCGAGCGGTCGAGCCCTTCCTCGCGAACCCGGACCAGGAAATCGGCGAGACCGCGGCCGCGTCGCTCGGGATCCTGCGCGACATCGGCGGGCTCACAGGGCTTGCGCACTTGCTGCACGACGACGACGAGGGGCGCAAGCTCGCCGGCGGACGCGTGTCGACGCGCACGCGCGCGTTCGCGGCCTACGGAATGGCCGTCGCAGCCGCGCGCACCGACCGCCAAGAAGTCCCCGAGTTCGTCGCTCACCACATCGCGCGAGCGCTCGAGGATTCGCGGCGCACGGCCTCGTCCGATCTGCAGGCCGCGTGCGTGATCGCGTTGGGCATCGTCCCCATGGGTGCGGAGGAAGGCTCGAGTTCGATCCGAACTCGCGGTCGCGCCGCCGCGACGGCGTTCGAGCCGCGATCGCGCGCCGCACAGGCGGCCTTGCTCGTGCGCGTGCTCGCCGACGACGCTCGTCCTGCGATCGCACGCGCGCATGCGCCGGATGCGCTGGCGCGATTGGGCGAGGGCGCACCCACGGAATTGCGCGCCGACATCGCGCGCGAGTTGCGTCTCGTCCTCGACCGACAGCAGCGCGAGGACGACGGCGTGGTGCGCGGCGCGGTGATGGGACTCGGGCGACTGGCCGACTGCGACTCGGATGCCGCCGATGTGGCGATGCGGGCGACGCTGAAGCGCGCGCTCGACGCGCGCGATGCGCACGCGCGGCTCTTCGCACTCGTCGCCTTGGCGCAAGTCGCCGGTCGTGCCGGATCGTCCGACGATCCGTCCGCGGTCCAGTCCGAAGTGCAATCGATCCTTCTGGAACGTCTCGTGCGCGGCAAGAGTCGTGAGCGATCGTGGGCGGCGATCTCGCTCGGCATCCTGGAGCGCGGGCGCGCCGCCACGGGACAGAAGAGTTCAGGGCCAGTGCGTTCCGCGCTGCGCCGCGCGCTCCACGAAGCCGGCGCGGTCGATGCTGCCGCCGCGATCGCGATCGGAATCGGGCTCACAGGCGACAAGGGGGCGACCAAGGACCTCTTGAAGAAGCTGGCCGAGGTCAGCGACCCGACCGCGCGCGGGCACATGGCCATGGCGCTCGGACTCGTGGGCGCGGAGGAAGCCGCGTCACCTCTGCGCGCGATCCTCGCGAAGGCACGTTTTCAGCCCGAATTGCTGCGCGAGACGGCGATCGCGCTGGCGCTGCTCGGCGACCCCGAAATCGAGACGAAGCTCGTGACGGAGCTCGCGAACGCGCGGAGTTTGTCGTCGCAAGCCGGCCTCGCGCGCGCGATCGGTTTCGCGGGTTCGCTCTCGACCGTCGAGCCGCTGGCGAAGATGCTGGCCGATTCGTCCCTGACCGCGGGAGCGCGCGCGTTCTCGGCCGTCGCGCTCGGGATGGTGCTCGATCGCGAGCGGACGCCGTGGAACGCGTTCCTGTCGATCGGCGTGAACTATCCGTCGGCGCCGGCGAGCTTGACGGACGGGCAGTCGGGAATCCTCGACATCCTCTGACAGGGCGCTCGAGCGCCGTCACATCGCGCTCGAGCGCCACCTCATCGCGCTCGAGCGCAGGCCGGCCTCGCGACCTCCGCGCAGCCGGCCGAACGCGAGACGTTTCGTTCGCGCGCCGCGGCGGTCGGGGTAGTCTCTCCCGCCCATGAAGATCGCCCTGATCCACGCGCAGCCCGGCGCGAACGCGTCGACGGATGAGCACGCGCGCCGCGTGGCGGCGCACCTCGTGTCAGAGAAGAACGCTGTGACGTGCGTCACGAACGAGAAGCGTGAGCCGCTGGCTCCTGGCGTTCTGATGGAGACCTTGAAGCCGTTCGCTCTGTCGGCGTCAGGCCGCGCGAAAGCGTTCGATTCCGCGGCGGAATCGTGGTGTGCGAAGCAGGGCTTCGATGTCGTCTACTCGCTCGGACGCACGTCGAAGGCTGACGTCCTCATGCTCTGCGAGGGCGTACGCGAAACGCGCCTCGAGCTGGCCCGGGACTCTGTGCTGGCGAAGTCGTCCGAGGAAAAGACGGCTCTGGAGCTCGAGGCCCGCGGGATGTCGCGCGACCGTTCGAAGCTCGTGAGCGTGCCGTCGGAGCTCGTGGGCCGGGACGCCATGAAGCGTCACCACGTCCTGCCGGAGTTGATCCGCCTCGTGCGACCGGGCGTCGACCTCGACCTGTACTCCCCCGCGCGACGCGATCAGGCCGGGCCGGCTGCGCGCAAGGATCTCGGCCTCGATGCGAGCGCGTTCGTGGTCGCGTTCGTCGCCGACGGTTGGCACGTGAACGGCTTCGATCGACTGTTCAAGGTGTGGGACGCCGTGTCCGCGACTCGCGCGAACGCGCGGCTCGTGGTCGCGGGCTACGACCTCGAGCGCGCTACGCACGAGAAGTCGGTCGCCGCGTCGCGCTGCAAGGACACGGTGCGTTTCCTCCCTGAATCGACCGAGCTCGCGCGGATCCTCTACGCCAGCGACCTGTTCGTGCTCCCCACTCGCTACGACGCGTTCTCGCGCGCCGGACTCGCCGCGATGGCATGCGGCCTGCCGGTCGTGACGACGGCGACGAACGGCCTCGCAGAGCTCGTCGACGAGGACGTCAATGGTGTCGCGCTGTTCGGCGACGATGTGCGGCAGACGCTCTACCAGCAACTCTTGTCGTGGACGAAGCCCGAGCGTGCTCGCTCGGCCCGTGACGCGTCGCGTTCGGCGGCCGAGCGCTGTCCGCTCGAATCCGAAGGTCGCGCGGCCGCGAGTGCCATCGACGAATCGCGCGCGAATTGAGCACACGGCGCGCGGCGTGCTCCGACTCGCACCCTCAGCCGAACCACCGCCGCGCGAAGGCTCGAAACACCTCGCTCGGATCTGTTCCCCCATTGCCCGCGGGCGCGCCGTTCACGAGCCCGCCGACGGCATAGACACCGAACGCGATGCCGCCCATCGCGAAGTAGCCGACCGCGATGCCGCCCCACGCGAGCACGCCGAGCGCGAGACCACCCCAGGCCAGTCCGCCGACCGCAAGCCCGCCGGAGCTGACGAGCCCCACGCTGATCCCGCCGACCGCGACTCCGCCCACGGAGATGGCGCCGCACGCGAGGAGGCCGTACGCGCGTTCACCCGACGCGATCCAGCCGCGCGCTGTCCTCATCTTCGTGTTCGGAGTGCGACGACCGAGACGCATGTGCACGAGCGGGGAACCGAGCAGTTTCACGCGCGAGCGGTACTCAGCCGGGTGCCCATGCGCGCGGCGCGCCACGCGCGGCGGAAATGGGCCCATGCGCCGCCGCGACGGGCGGCGGCATTCGGCACGCCGCCCGTGGCGATCTGGTCCAAGTCGTGCACGAGATCGAATGCGAGCGCGTAACGCTCGCCCGGCTCCTTCGCCATCGCGACCTCGACCACCGCGTCCACCTCGCGTGAGACGCGTGGCACGCGCTTCGACAACGGCTCGGGATCGTGCGCGCGAATGGCGTCGAGCACGGCGAACGTGTTCGTGCCTTCGAACGGACGTCGGCCCGCGATGCCTTCGTAGAGCGTGACGCCGAAGCTGTAGACGTCCGTGCGCCGATCCACGGGTGACGTCGCGAGCGTCGCTTGCTCGGGCGACATGTAGTACGGCGTGCCCACCGGCTCGCCCGACATCGACAGCGCCGGATCGCCGTCGCCCTTCGCCAGGCCGAAGTCGGCCATCAGCGCGCGACCGTCCTTGTGCACGAGGATGTTCGACGGCTTGACGTCGCGGTGCACGAGACCGATCTCGTGCGCGACGCCGACAGCTCGCGCGATAGGCGCGAGCAACTTCGCCAGCGCTTGGTGGTAGGTGAGGTTCACGAACGGCGCGGTGGCGATCCCGGCGCTCGCGCACAGGTGTTCCGCGGTCCACTTCGACGGATCCGGCTCCACGCGCGCCATCTCGACGAAGACTTGCGCGAGGTTGCGGCCTTCGACGAACTCCATCGCGATCCGATGCCAACCGTCCGTTTCACCGACGGCGTGCACGTTCACGATGTGCGGATGCTGCAAGCACGCGATCGCGAGTGCTTCACGCTGAAAACGCTCGACATGACCGCGTTCGACCGCGAGCCCGGGGCGCAACACTTTGAGCGCGACCGAGCGCCTCGAGTCGATCTGCGTCGCTTGGAACACGATCGCCATCCCGCCGCGACCGATCACGCGCACGAGTTGGTACGCGCCGAGCTTCACACCGGGGACGAGAACGCGGCTCGCGCGCGGGGCGCTGACCGTCCCCGCTCGGATCATGTCGAGCGTGCGGCGGAGTGCGCCGCGCAACTCGGACGGAACGCGCTCGAGGAACGATTCGAACGCGGCATCACCGCCCGACGCGATCCGGTCCTGGTACTCGGCGACCACTCGATCGAGCAGGTCGTCGAGCTTCGGCGCCGTCGCGGTCTCATTCTTGTCCATGCGGGATCCAGCGTGGGCGCGCGGCTCACTCGCCGCAGGATTCTCGAACCTCTTACGGCGTGGGGTCGCCGCCCAATTCCGCCCCCAAGCCTCCAACGCCCGGCGGTAGAGGGAGTGCACGGCGATCTCCGATCTTCCCACTCGACGCGCGCATTCGAGAGCGGTGAGGGCCTGGAACTGCCGCAATCCGAGCACGCGGCGATGCTCGGGCGTGAGGCGCAGGTAGGCGGCGACGAGGTCCTGCGACAGCACGCGGCCCGCGGCCCGCGTGCTCGGTCCGGGGGTGTGCGCGGCGAAGCGGCCCCCGAACGACGATCCGCCGCTGGACGATCCCGAGAGCGGCGTCGCAACGATCCCCTTCGCGCTTCGCTGCGCGGAGCGAGCGTGCCGCGTCGATGACCACGTGCCGCGCTACGAGAGCGAGGTGTCGATCCAGCGCGGCATCCTCCATCGAGAGAGGCGTCGCTTCGCAGAGCGCCCTCACAAAGGTCTCCTGCACGAAGTCGTCGACCTCGTACTGAGCGCGCAGCGATGGGCCGGTGAGGCTCGCCACGAGGAGGCGCAGCTTCCCAGCCCGCGCTGCGAGCCGGGAGGGCAGATCGGGGGACGTCGTGCCGACGGGATCGGGCATCGCGAGCGCGCACTACGCGCCTCGCCGTGGCAACGAACCTTGCAGCCGGGGTTCGGGGGCACTACCAAGCGTAGACCCCATGACGATCACACTGCTCGCCCTGCTCGCGATCGCGGCCCTCTCGATCCTCGGTTGGGGGCCCGGAATGCACCTCGAATACGCCGAGCGCGTGCACCGCCGCCGTCGCGAGTTGCTCCCGCTCGACGTCGCGAAGCTCATCGACCAGGAACGCGCGGCCTACGACTACGGGAACCTCGCGGCCGACATCATCAACTTCAAGGCGTTCGGCGGCGCGTACAGCCATTGCCATCGCTGGAAGATCGTGGAGGAGATGCGCGAGCTCGCGACCTCGCCCCGGCAGGAGGCATTCATCCACGGCTATCTGTCTCACCTCGCCGCGGACACGATCGCGCACAATCACTTCGTCCCCTACCACTTGGCCCGGTACGCGCGGACGAAGGGGCTCGGGCACCTCTACTGGGAGCTCAACGCGGATCGCTTCGTGCCCGAGTCGCGTTGGGCGCGCGTCGGATCGCTGAAGAACCAGGGCGCATTGGACGAACTCGACGATCTCGTCAATCGCACGGTGCCGAAGAAGGCGCTGTCGATGACCACGAACAAGGTCATCTTCAACCACGTGCTGCTCGTGTCCGAACGTGAACGATGGCGCGGTGCGATGGCGCGTATCCACCCGATGTCACGCGTGACTCTGGAGAAGGGCTTCCTGGCGATGTTCCAAGGCGCAGCCGTGGATCGCATCCGACTCGCGCTACACCCGCGTGGCTTCCGCGAGATCCAGCGCGTCGACGCGAACGGGGCCGAAGCGCAGAAGAAGGCGATGAGGGTGCGGACAGGGATCTTGCAGCGCCTCGTTCCTCGTCAGGTCCGCGCGGCACGAGCCGAGGAAAGCGCTCTCGCTTTCCTCGACGGAATGCAGTCACCGCCTCCGGCGTGAGCCTGGGCACCGCAGCAGGCTTGAGCCTGGGCACCGCCCCCGGTTGGAACCTGGGCACCGCCGCCGGTTGGAACCTGGGCACCGCCCTCGGTTGGAACCTGGGCACCGCCGCCGGTGGGAACCTGAGCGACGACGATCAGAAAGCGAACCAGCGTAGGACGATGTCCGTGTCGTCGCCGTCGCCGTTGAAGTCGGTTCCGCCTAGGCCCTGTAGCGCTTCGTTGGCGAGCATCGCGCCGCAGACTGGCGCGCCGAAGCGCGCGAACAGCGCCGCGTCGCGCTGTTGATCGACCAGCACGGTCACGCCGAACGTGGCCAGAGTCGCCAAGTTCGTACGCTCGAGGATGAAGTCCGACTCGTCCCCATCGGCATTGATGTCGCGCGAGTCCTCGGCCTCGCTGATGCGGAAGAAGGAAAAGCCGCCAGCAGTCGCGATCCCTGCGGAGTCGCGGTCGAGACCGATCGTGATGCTCGGAAAAAGCAACCTTCCCGAACCGAAGGCTGCGAACGTCGGGATCGAGTCCAGGGTGTCGTTGTCACCGGGATTCGCCATCGATCCCGGGTTCAACGAAACGCCGCCGATGCGCTCCGTGAACGCGACGCCCAACCGATTCTCGGCTTCGGCAGCGGAGACCCATGACGCCTCGACGGCCTGATCGTTGGTCGAGCCGTGCGTGAAGTCCCAGTCGTTCGACGTCGAGGTCGGCGCAAGCCAAGCCACGAGGTTGGCGTCGATCAGGTTGTTGCCGTCGATGTCACCGCCCGTGGTTTCGCTGGCCACGATCACAAAGCGGTTCGAGAGCTCGTAGAGACCGTGCCCGCCGCCCGGCGCGTCGAAGAGCGGCCAGATCTCGTTCGGATCGTTCAGGGGCAACAGCGGATCGATCGCATCGTCGGCGACCGGCATCCAGCGCACGACGAGGTCGTCGTCGTCACTATCGTTGTTCAGATCACAGTTGTCGTCCACCTCGGACACGATCGTGGCGACGAAGTTGTTCGCGAACGCGATGCGATCGCGACCCGCGAGGCCGTGGTTGCGCGGCGGGTCCATGACCGGGTCCACGTTCCATGCAGCGAAGGAGAGGACGGTGAGGACTTGGTCCGATGTGTCGATGTCGTTCAAGGCACAGAACGTCGGGCGGAAGTTGGCGCCAACTGAGCTCGAATTGCGGCTCGCATTGCCCTCGAGAGACTCGCTGACGAGGAAGCCCACCTGCCAATCGCTCACGCCTGTCGAGTTCGCGCGCCGCGGGCTCGTCGGCAAGATCGCAAGCGCAGTCGAGCGCGCGATCGCGGTGCTCGCCGATCCGTCGAGGAGCCCGAGCACGTTCGTGTCGAGCGAATCCACGTCGCTGTTCAGCGTGCGCCCCGCAAGCGTCTCGTCGAACGAGAGGAACACGAGGCCCTCGTCTTCGCCGAGCAGGCGCGGCGCGAGCGCGCCGACCACATCGGTCGTCGCAACCGGAATCGGCACGAGCGGATCCGACGACTCGAGGAAGCGCAAGTTGCTCTCACCGACGAGCGTGCCGCCGACCTTCGCGACGTAGACGAGCCGTCCATCGAGCGCGACAAAAGGCAGCACCGCATTCGTCGCCAGGTCGTCCACGCGCTGGAGCATGTTCGTCGTCTCGGACCAATGCAGCAGCACGTCGTCCAGCCGGAGCGTGTCGCCGTTCCAGTCGTGCCCGTCGCGGAACTCGTCCACCGCCAAGTACAGCTCGGATCCGACCCACGCGAGGTCGTCGGCCGCGACGCCCAGCCGGAACTGTGTGTTCGCGGCCGAGTTCACCACATGCGCGACGCCGTCCATCGTGTCGCCGTCGCCGTTCAAGACCGTGGCCGCGCCGCCCGTGCTCGTGGTGTCCTCGGCCGCCAAGAACGCGATTCGAGGGCCAGAGATCCGGACGATGGTCGAGGCGGAAGTGGCGACGTTCGTCGAGCGGACGACGAAGCTCGTGTTCGCCTGGTCGTCGGAGCCCGCCGCGCAGGCCGTGAGGCCGACCAGCAGTCCGAGGAGGAGGATTGAGTCGAGAGTTGCGTTTTTCATGTGGGGTCCTGGCTGCGGGACCGTGCAGCCTAGCTGCCGAGATCGAGCGCACGCCATCGCGAGCGGGCTGGAATCGCGCACCTGTGCACGTTCTGATCCTCGTCGTGCGTGTCCTCATCGCTTCCGCTCCGCATCGCGACACGTTCGGCTATTCGATGCCGCCGCCGGGACTGCTGCGGTTGGGCGGCTGGCTCGAGCGCGAAGGCTTCGACGTCGCACTGCTCGACCTCGCGCACGAGTTGGCTCTGGGGCGCATCCCAGCTGGTGATGCACTGTGCGACGCAGCCGCCGACAGGATGCTCGCGCGCGGCCCGTTCGACGCGATCGGCATGTCCGTCATGGGTGCGACGCTCCCGGCGGGCCTTGCGATCCTCGAGCGAATCCGCGCCCGAGCCCGTGCGGTTCCGCTCCTCCTCGGCGGCCCGGGAACGACGGGCGTGGAGGAGCGCGTCTTGGAGCGCGCGAACTTCCTCGACGTCGTGGTGCGCGGCGAGGGCGAGGTCACGACGACCGAGGTGTTGCGCGCGATCCAAGCGAACGTTCGGCTTCGCGGCATCGCCGGAACGACGTGGCGCGACGAGCACGGGCACGTTCAGCGCGCAGCCGATCGCGCACCGATCGCGGATCTCGGAACGCTGGCGCCGTGCGCCTGGCACCTGCTGCCCTCGATCGCGGCCTACAAGGCGGTGACCGGCGCAGCCGACGGTCTGGTGCCGATCGATTCGGGCCGCGGATGCGTGTACGACTGCTCGTTCTGCACGATTGGCCGTTTCTGGTCGCGACGCTCGCGCGTGCTGCCGGCCGAACGACTCGTGGACGAAGTCGCGGCGTTGCGCGCGATCCCGGCCGCGCGCGCGGCCTACCTCTGCCACGACTTGTTCGGTGCACATCGCGCAGAGGCGGTCGCATTTTGTGAGGCGATGATCGCCCGTGCCATCGAGGTGCCGTGGGAAGTTCGAGCGCGCGCAGACCACCTCGACCGCGAGCTCCTGGCGCTCATGGGTCGCGCGGGTTGCTACCGAGTGCTGCTCGGCATCGAATCAGCCGCGGCGAGCGTGCGCGACGCGTGCGACAAGAAGCTCCGACCCGACACGGATCTGCGGCGCGTCGTGCGCGATTGCGTGGATGCCGGAGTGACGCCGATCTTGTCCGTGATCCTCGGGCTGCCCGGTGAAGGGCCCGCCGAACTCGCGGAGAGCCTCGACTTCTGCGCCCACTCCGCGCTCCAGGGCGGCGTCAACGTGTCGCTGCATCTCGTAAACCCGCAACCCGGCTGCGCGCTCGGCATCGAGCACGGGGACGACGCGCGCGCCGTGGCGGGTATCCCGCCGGACATGGCACGGGGCGCGGGCGAGACGGCCAGCGAACGCGCCTGGATCGATCAACATCCCGATCTGTTCACGACATTTGCGCTGCTTCCGGGCGACGCCGATGCGCACCGCGATCTCGCGCGCATCGCGGCGGAATTGCCCGACGTGCTGCAGCGCTACCCGCGCACTTTCGCGGTGCTCGGACGCGTGCTGGGCCTCGGCGCGCGTGGCCTTTTCGACGCCTGGAAACGCGATGGACGCAGTTTCGAGGCCTTCGCGCGCGTCCAGCGCGACGCGCTCGTCGACGACGTGCTCGCGGTCGAGCAGGCCCTCGTCCGGGCCGGCGCTGCGCGCAGTCCTTCCGCCGCGCGCGGCCCGCGGGCGCGTGGGATCCTCGTCGTAGCGCATCACGACGTGCCGGCGGTTTTCGACGCTCTGCGCAGCGGTGGCGAGATCCCGCGTACCCACCGGACGACTCGCATCCTGGCGACGTCTTCGCCATCGCAGACCTCGACACCGCGAACACGCACGCTCTCCGTTTCGGCCGACGTCGCGCGGATACTCGCGTTGCTCGACGGTTCGCGCACCAGCGCCGAACTCGAAGCGTTGCGTCCCGGATTCGCGCAAGTGATCGAGCGACTGGCGCGCGAGGGCTTGATCGAATACGGAACCGAGGACGAGGCACGAACGAGCCTCCAGGAAGCGACACCATGATCCAACGTGAACGATTCCCGGTCCTCCTCGTGTTCCCGCCGCAAGGGCACTTCACGCAGCCCTACCTCGCGCTGCCGTGCTTGAAGGGCTGGCTCGAAGCGCACGGCTTCGACGACGTGGAGCTCCTCGACGCGAACATCGAAGCGTACGACGCGTTCCTGTCACGCGAGTACGTGGAACGCTGCCGCGAGCGCGTCGCGAGGCGTCTCTCTCTCGCCGACTTCGAGCGGCGTGCGACTCTGGGCTTCCGCGATCTGGCGGCCTTCCGTGCCGCGGCCGAGTGCGCTGCGAGCGGAGCCGCAGTCGCCGCCGGCATCGACGACGCAAAGGCCGTCGTGCGCGGTGGCGCCTTCTTCGACGCGGATCGCTACGTCCCGGCCGTGCGCACGATCTACCACGCGCTACGCATCGTCTCGGCCGCGCATTTCCCGAGCGAATTGACGCCGCACAACTTCACGATGCGGTACGGCAACGACCGCTCGGAGGAGGTGTTCGCAGCTGTGCGCGACGAGGACGAGAACCCGTTCGTCGACTTCTACCGGACGCACGTGTTGCCGCGGATCGTCGCGCGACGTCCGCGCGTCCTCGGACTCTCGATCATCTACGGATCGCAGCTCGTGCCCGCGCTCACCCTCGCGCGACTCGTGAAGGAGGCGTTGCCCGATTGCCACGTGACGGCCGGCGGCGGATTCCTGGCGTACATCGGCAAGAAGCTCATGAATGCCGCCGGAATCGAGGCGTTCCTCGACAGTCTGATCTTCCACGAGGGCGAGGCGCCGCTGCTCGCCGTGTGCGCAGCGCTGCGCGACGGACGCGACCTCGCACACGTCGGCTCGCTGTCGTGGTTCGATCGTTCGAGCGGCGTTGCCCGTCTCGTCGAGAACACGCCCGGTCACCCGATTCGCCTCGACGCTGCCCCTGCGCCGAACTTCGACGGGTTGCCCTTCGCGCTGTACCTCTCGCCCGAGATCGTCATCCCCTACGACGTGAACCGCGGGTGCTACTACGGCGAGTGCACATTTTGCACGCTGCCCACGGTGATCGGGCCGGGCTACCGCACACGCAGCGCGCAGACGATCGTCGCTCACGTGCTCCTGCTGCGCGACAAGATCGGCACGCGCCACGTGAACTTCATCACGGACTGCATGCCGCCGGGTCTCTTGCGCGACCTGCCCGAGGAGCTCATCGCGCGCCGCGCCGGCATCCGCTGGTGGGCCGACGCGCGCGTGGAGCCCAAGGCCTACACCGAGGAGGGTTGCGCTCGCCTCGTGGAATCCGGTTGTCGCAAGTTGCTCTTCGGCTTCGAGACGGCGACACCGCGCCTCTTGAAGATGATGAAGAAGGGCCAGAGCCTGAAGTCCGTCATCGACGTCGCGACGAACTGCTCGAACGCCGGGATCAGCGTCACGTTCTACGCGATGGTCGGTTTTCCCAGCGAAACACGCGCAGAAGCACAAGCGACCGTCGACTTCCTCGTCGAGCACGCCAACGTGGTGCGCGAGGTTTCGTTGCAGACCTTCCACGTGGACGAGGAGAGCCACGTCTTCCGCGAGCCGGCCGAGTTCGGCGTGAGGATGCTCACGGACGGCGCGGGCGACCTCGCGCTCTACCACGACTACGAGTCGGACGTCGGCATGACGCAGGGCGAAGCGGCCGAGACGTTCGAGACGATGATGGCCGCATTGCGCGCGAACTACCCGCTGTTCTCCGGCGACAACATCCTGTGGTTCATGCAGAAGAGTCACTACTTCCTGCACCTCGCTCGCGGCACGACGCCCGAAGAGTTCGCTGCACGTTGCCGTCGTCGTGCCGAGCGGCAGTCGGACGCACGGCCGCATGCGACGCTCGCGGCGGGCCTCGACGTGGCCACCGTGGCAATCCCGTTCTCGTGGGCCGGAGCGGTCGCCGGACTCGCGACGCCCGCGGCTCGCGCAGCTCGGCCGG
>JAYTBY010000854.1:0-5383 GCA_043736755.1 Planctomycetota bacterium
CGCACGGTCGACTCCGCGAGCCCGGTGATCTCGGCGATCTCGGCCGCGGGCACGTCGAAAATGCGGCGTAGGCAGACGATCTCACGATCCTCCTCGTCGAGACCGTCGAGCGCGTGCTGCAACCGCTCCAGCTCCTCCGCGTGCGCGGCGTGGCGACTCGGTGTGCCGGCGTGGGATCCCTCGTCGCGCGCGGGCAGGTCCCACACTCGGCTCGCGAGGTCCTCGGCCCTTCCGACGTCACGTCGCGTCGCGCTGTGATAGCGCGTCTTCGAGACGATCTTGTGGAGGGCGATCGTCAGGATCCACCGACGGAAGGCGGCGTCCGTCGTGAAGCGAAAGCTCGGGAAGCGCACGACGATCTCGCGTAGCGCGGACTGCAGCACGTCCGACGGTGACTCCATCTGCCGCAGCTCGAGGCCGGAACGCAGTCGCACGTACGACCGCAAAGGAGCCAAATGGCGCGTGAGCAGTTCCTCGAGTTCTGCCCGCGAGAGCAGTTGGCCATCCGGCGTGTCGTCGGGTCCTCGAACCAAGCGTCCGATTCCACCGACACGGCGCGAAAGGCGCAAGCTGCGTAGACTCCCATCGAGATGGGTTCGTCGTCGACTGGGCATTTCAGCCGTGCCGCGCGCGCGCGATTCACCGAGATCGTGGCGCGTATCGAGGAGGGAGACGCCGTCGATCTCGAGCACGAGTTCGCGCGTCAGCCAGAACTCAGCGACGAATTGCGGCGCCTCCATACGCGTTGGTCGCGGGTGGAGGGGTGGCTCGGCGAACTCTCCGTCGCCGAGTCCGACCTGGATTCCGTCGAGCGCGCGCTGCGCGGTCCGGAACCGCTCGACGAGATCACGGAGGCCGAACTCGCGCGCCTCGCCGATCCGGATCGATCGCGCCGGCGCTATGAACGGATCGAGCTCGTTGCCGCGGGAGGGATGGGTGAGGTCTGGCGCGTGCTCGATCGCGACTTGGGTCGCGAGCTGGCGCAGAAGCGGCTCAAGACGCGGTCGCGCGATCCGCGACTCCTGCGTCGGTTCCTGGCCGAAGCGAAGCTCACGGCGCGACTCGAGCATCCGGGCATCGTGCCCGTGCACGATTCGGGGATCGACGCGGACGGCAGCCTGTGGTTCACGATGCCGCTCGTGCGCGGCGAGAACTTGGCGCGCATCCTCGAGCCGAACCGCGAGTTCCTGCCCGAAGCCCTCGAGGCGCTGCTCAAGGCGTGTGACGCCGTCGCGTACGCGCATGCGCGCGGCGTCGTGCACCGCGACCTCAAGCCGGCGAACATCTTGCTGGGGCCGTTCGGTGAGGTTTACGTCGTCGACTGGGGACTCGCGCGCTCGAGCGCATCGCGTGCGATCGAACGCTCCGGATCCGTCGATGCTGCCCCAGCCGGTCCGAGCGACACGCGGCACGGCGACGTGCTCGGGACACCGGCTTACATGCCGCCCGAGCAGGCCGCTGGCGGCGCGGACAGCTCGGATCCGCGCGTGGACGTCTACGCACTCGGCGCCGTGCTCTGGCACGTGCTCGCCGGCCGCCCGCCCTACATCGCCGTCGCGGGCACCTCGGTGATCGAGGCGTTGCTCTCTGGACCGCCGGAGTCGCTCAGCAGCGCGGCCAACGATGCGCCGGCGGAACTAGCCTCCATTGCCGAGAAGGCGATGTCGCGCGACCCGGCACAGCGCTATGCCGACGTGCGCGAGTTGGCCGAGGATCTCCGCGCGTTCCTGGCTGGCCGCGTCGTGCGCGCGCACCGAACAGGGCCCATCACGGAACTCCGGAAGTGGTGCCGCCGCAATCGCGCCCTCTCGGCGACTTCGGCCTTCGCGACTCTGGCGATCGTCGTCGTCCTTTCGTCGTCGTATTGGCAAAAAAACCGCGATGCGGCCGAAATCCTGCGACTTGCCGACGTCGCCCGCCTCCGGGATCTGGAGCAGCAGGCCGAGGCTCTTGGTCCAGCGAGCCCGTCGTCGCGTGGTTCGTTCGAGGCTTGGCTCGTCGAAGCCGAACGCCTCGCCGAGCGCCGCGGTCAACACGAGGACGCGTTGGCCTCGCTGCGCGGCAGTGGCTCCTTCGCGGACGGTACGTGGACCTTCGCGAAGGACGAGGACGGATTCCGACACGCCTTGTTGACCGAGCTCGTGGCCGGCCTCGATCGACTCGGCGGCGAACACCGCGGACTCACGGGAGCGATTCGCGAACGATGGGAGCTGGCACGCTCGATGGAAGACGAGAGTCTCGTCCGCGCGAGCGACGCCTGGACACGCACGATCGCAGAGCTCGCCGGAGATGCCGGGTACCGGGGTATCCCACTCGAGCCCATCGTCGGCCTCGTGCCGATCGGTCGCGATCCCGAGACGCGGTTCTTCGAGTTCGCTCACCTCCCGAGCGGATCGCGGCCATCACGCGACGCGAACGGGAGACTGGTGATCGACGACGCGAGCGCGATCGTCCTCGTGTTGCTTCCGGGCGGTCGTTTTCATCTCGGTGCAAACGGACCCGGTGCCGGACGCGACGCCATCGCCGATCCGTGGGCTCGCGCGGACGAAGGCCCGCGACGTCAGGTGGAGATCGCGCCGTTCCTCGTGGCGAAACACGAAGTGTCGCGTGCCCAGTGGGGACGCCTATCCACTCGCGTGATTCACAAGGGGCCCGGAAGTGGGCTTCTCCCCGCCGATTCCATTGCGTTCGACGAAGCGCGTCGTGCGCTCGAGCGTGCGGGGCTCGAGATCCCGACCGAAGCACAGTGGGAGTACGCCGCACGCGGCGGGACGACGACGCGCTGGTGGACAGGCAACGATCCCGGTTCACTGCGCGGCGCCGTGAACGGGCGCGCCAGCGTGGATCCGCGGTTCTCGGCCGCGGCCTCGAGTGGTCCGATCGGGCTCGATGCGCTGCGAGCGAACGGATTCGGGCTCCACCACGTGCTCGGCAACCTCGCGGAGTGGACGCTCGATCCTTGGGCTTCCGATCCGACGATCGGCCTGAGTGATCGCGATGGGGGGCGCCTCACCGGCGACACGACGCGACGTGCGCTGCGTGGCGGCAGCTTCGCGAGCGACGCGATCGATTTGCGCTCGACCGCGCGCACGGATGCGCAGGTCGACTTGCGCGATCGACGCATCGGCGTGCGTCCATGTCGGCGGCTGTGACGCGCAACGGTTCGACCAGCGTCCGTCGAGCACGCGTCTGGAACCGCGGGCGACCACGCGGTAGATCCATGCTCGCCGCTGGGTACGCGGCGGTCCCGCGGCCACCTGGAGGCGATGACATGACTGGCGATTATGTGCTCACGATGCGCAACACCTCGAGGGGCGACGACCGCTTCGAAGGCTCGTCGGCGCGAACGCGGTTCCTCGTCGTGCCGGAAACCGCCAAGGAGCCGCGGCCTATCCACGAAATGGGTCGGAAAGCCTGGTTCGAAGAGATGCGAGACGGGTTCGAGATCAGCGCGGACGGCACCCGCACGGGACATCTCCTGGCCTACGTGCACGGCTACAACAACTCGCCGCAGAACGTGCTCGCGCGACATCGCCTCCTCCGGCGCACGTTGGCGAAAGCGGGTTGGAGCGGGACGATCCTCTCGTTCGATTGGCCGAGTGAGGGGACCACGATCCAGTACCTCGAGGACCGGCGCGAAGTCCGCAGCGTCTCGGAACGCTTGGTCACGGACTTGATTCTGCCGTTCGTGAAGTACCGCGAGGCCGACTGCGACGTGAACGTGTCGCTGCTCGCGCACTCGATGGGTGGATACCTCGTGCGCGAGGCGTTTCTCGACGCGGACGACACGCGCGAGATCGCCGAATCGAACTGGAGCATCGGACAGGTCGTGTTCGTGGGGGCGGATGTCTCGAGTTCGAGTTTTCGCGTCGGAACGCGCGACTCGAAGTGCTTCGAACGACATTGCGCGCGGTTCACGAACTACTACACGCCCCAGGACTCAGCTCTGAAGGTCTCGAACATGAAGCGCATGGGCCTCGCACCGCGCGTTGGGCGTGTGGGTCTCCCGCAGGATTCGACATCGCGATTCGTGGACGTGGATTGTGCTCGACGCTTTCTGGCCGTCGATGAACGGCGCTGGAAAGACGAAGGTGGATTCGGGACCTTCTCGCACTCCTGGTACTTCGGCGACGCGCTGTTCTCCGCGGACTTGGCGCTCACCCTCCTCGGCGACATCGACCGCAACTACTTGCCTACACGCGATCGCAACGCGGACGACGATCTCGTGCTGCGACCCACTCGATGAACTCTTCCTACTCGACGGCTCCCATGCGCAATCTCATCGCCTCGATCGCTGCGGCGACCCTGTTCATCGGATGCGGTAGCACGACTCATTGGCCCGAGACCGTGAGAACTCCGGACGGTGCCGCGCTGCGCTTCGAGGTGCAGGGCGAGGGTGAACCGACGCTGGTCTTCGTCCACGGTTGGTCGTGCCATCGGCAGTTCTGGAACGAGCAGATCAAGCGGTTCCAACAGGTCCGTCGCGTCGTCGCGCTCGATCTCATGGGGCACGGCGAATCCGACGCGCAGCGCACCGACTGGACGATCGAGGCCTTCGGTGACGACGTCGTGCGCGTGTGCGACGCACTTCAGCTCGAGCGCGTGATCCTCGTCGGTCACTCGATGGGCGGACCGGTTTGCCTCGTCGCCGCGAAACGGCTCGGAGCGCGATGTCTGGCCGTCGTCGGCGTCGACACGCTGCGCGACGTCGAGCACCGCATACCGCCTGAGAGGATCGAACCGTTCCTCGCGCCGTTCCGCGCGGACTTCGCCGCGGCCACGAACACGTTCGTGCGTGAGCAGTTCTTCCCGAAGGATGCGGACCCGGCGCTCGTGGACCTCGTCGCAGGCAGCATGTCGGCCCGTTCGCCCGAGATCGCGCTGCCGATGATCGAGGCACTGATGCGCTTCGACGAGGGAGCGGCGCTCGCCGCCGTCGACGTGCCGGTTCACTGCATCCAGTCGGAAAGTGGAATGTACCCGACGAATCTCGCGGGGAATCAGGCCCGAAACCCGCACTACACGTTCGTCGTCATGCCCGGAGTCGGACACTTCCCGATGCTCGAGGACCCCGAGCGTTTCGCACGTTTGCTCGCGGACTTCGTGCGCCCGCTCGGCGACGGCTGAGATACCTGACCCAACCGTTTCGATGGTCGCTTGGATTCGTGCTGTAACGCGATGCGCGCGCCCTCGAGATCGCCACGCGCTTCGAACGTCACCCCCTTCGGCCGAGGACGCTCCCCCGGCCTGACGTTCTGGCGGCCGCGCGAATTCCAGCCGAACTCACGCCGGCGTCAGGCGCTGCGAGCAAGGGCCTCGCGCACGAGGGCGTCGCGCGCGGACGAGCCGCTCTCGCTCTCGTAGCCGAGCACGAGCCGATGGC
>JAYTBY010000855.1:0-2466 GCA_043736755.1 Planctomycetota bacterium
AAGACCGTGGACTCCCGCGCGGTAGAAGTGCGCACTGCGGGCGCGCTCGTTCCGTGGATGCGGGAAGCCGCTCTCGCGCGCGAACGCAATCTCCTCCGCGCGAGCTCGCCGAAGATGTCGGCGAGTTCGACGGACGGAACCGAGACGGTGGAGAAAGCCCTCGACGGTCTGGAATCGACACGTTGGGTCAGCGCGGCCGACGATGCGGGCCCGTGGGTCGTGCTCGAGCTCGCCAAAGCGCTGAAGGCCGACACGCTGATCCTCGGCCAAGGCGGCGCGGCGCGCGACATCACGGGACGCTACGACCGGATCGAGGGGGTCGAAGTGCGCGTCAACCGCGAGAAGGAGCCGCTGCGCCTGACCTTGGCGGCGGACGAGCTCGCCCCGAGTATCCTCGCTCGCGGCAAGCTCGCGACGATCTCACGACTCGAGATCCGCGTGACGAAGCGCGTAGTGGGAACGGAATGGAAGGGCCGCGTGTCGCTGTCCGAGATCGCTCTCGAAAAGCGCGGCGGCTGACCTCCCCGGGGGAGCAGCGCATGCCTCACTGCGGGGTCGGTGTGGTCGGCAGTGGACACGGTGGAGCGCGATTTTCTGGCGCAGGGCCCGACTTCGCGGCGCGCGAACACATGGCACGCCGCTCGCACTCCTCGGTCGGATGCGGCACGACGCCGCCCAGGAGCTTGTCATGTTCGCCCGCCCCACCTTCGTCCTCTCCACCCTCGCCGCCCTGACCCTGTTCGCCACCGACGCGACGGCCGGCGGCCTCTCGCTCGGCTTCTCGAAGCACGGGAAGCACTCGTCGATCGGCGTGCAGATCGGCTTCCCGTCCTGCGCGCCGCGCCCGGCGCCGCCGCAGTACGGCGGTCACTGGGAGACGATCGTCGAGCGCGTGTGGATCCCCGGCTCGTGCGAACGCGTGTGGATCGCGCCGCTCGATGAGACGCGCTACGACTCCTGCGGCCGCGCGTTCCAAGTCTGCGTGCGCGCCGGGTTCTGGGACACGATCCAACATCCCGGTCACTACGAAGATCGCTCGCGCCAAGTCTGGCGCGCGGCCGGCTGGCGCCGGCACTGGAACTGAGTCGCGCCGCTACCGAACACCGGTCAGGGCACGACGGATGGGGGTCCTCCGGTTCGCGCCCGTGCTGCAACGTGCAGCGCGGGCGCGCTTCATTGCAAGGATCCGGTCTCCACGCACGCGCTCGCGACGCGTCGGTCGGCGGCGGGTCGATCGCACTAACCCGCCGCGAAGAGCACTGAAAAAAACTGCCCCTTCGCATCCGTGAACCGACTCTCGACACGCATGCCGGCCGCGCGTGCCAGCTCCTCGATCTCCGCGTCCGAGTACTTGTACGAATCCTCGGTGTGGATGCGCTCGCCCTTCGCGAAGGTGACGTCGAGTTCGAGCGCTTCGATGCGCACGACTTGATCGGCGAGGCTCTCCAGGTGCATCTCGATCCGGCCAGCGACTTCGTCGTAGAGCGCGACATGCCGGAACGCCGCGCGCGCGAAGGCTCCGCCGAGTTCGGCATCGATGCGCCGGAACAAGTTCAAGTTGAAGCGCGCCGTGACACCCGCCGCATCGTCGTACGCACGCTCGAGGACGTCGCGCTCTTTGCGGCGATCTACACCGAGCAAGAACCGGTCGTTGGGCCCGAGCCGCGCGCGAATCGAGGCCAAGAACTGCGCCGCAGCCGTGCGATCGAGGTTGCCGACGTTGGACCCCAGCCAGAGGACGAGCCACGGCGCGCGCTTCTCCGCCGCGAGCAACACGATCCCCTCCTCGTACTCCGCGGCGACGGCATCGACGGTGAGCGTCTCGAACTCACCGACGAGTCCATCGGCGCTCGCCTGCAGCGCGCTCGAACTGATGTCGACCATCGCGAACGCCGGGTTCCCCCCGCGCTCGAGGTGCGCCTCCAGGATGCGTCGCGTCTTCGTCGCCGATCCGCTGCCGAGCTCGACGACGACCGCGTCCTTGGGCACGGCCCCGACGATCTCGCGCGCATGACGAGCGAGGATCTCGTCCTCGGCGCGGGTCAGGTAGTACTCGGGGAGGGCACAGATCTCCTCGAAGATCCGTGAGCCGACCTCGTCGTAGAAGAAGCGGCACGGCAGCGCCTTTCGCTCCAGCCCAAGCCCGAGTCGAACCTCGCGCGCGAGATCGACGCGCCCATCACCCGAGGGTAGGACGCGCAGGGTGACCGGGTTTTTCACGAGCGCAGTCTAGTGGGGTGATCCCGAAGTCCGCTGCAATAGTCACCCCGCTTGCGCCTCCCCTGCGGCGTCGACGCTCCTCCGAGGGTCACAACGAACCCGCGTCGTCGCGCCTTCTTGCAGGGAAGCCGAAAAGAGGCGCGACGATCGCAGCGGACTTCGGGATCACCCCACGAGTGGGTTGATCCCGGAGTTCGTTTCAATATTCAGGGGATAGGAGTTTCAAGCGGATGACCCCGGCCGAGG
>JAYTBY010000856.1:0-12115 GCA_043736755.1 Planctomycetota bacterium
GCGGCTTCGCGGGCGCCGTCCAACGGTCGCCGTCGTCGGGCACCACGGTAGTCCTTGGGTCAGGTCCGCTGCCGAACGGCGAGCGGAACGAGAACCCACGTTGCGGGCCCGTGCCGAAGGACTGCATCGTTCCGCCGGCACCGATGCGGTCTTTCAACTCGGGGTTCGCCTCGAGCAATTCCTCCATCGTCCGCGCTGTGTACGTGCGCGTCTTCGTCTCGCCGTTCACGTTCTCGTCGACGTGGACTTCAACGCCGTCGGGGCCGCTCTGGATGCGGAAGGACTCGCTCTCTGCGTGCATGCCCCTGCGTGGGGTCGCGCCGGCCTCGGGAGTCGCGCCGACGGGCGGCACGTGCTGGAACATGCGGTCGAGATCGCGCTGCAGATCGCCGAACATCGAGTCGAGTCCGCCGAAGCGACCCTCGAGTTCCTCGAAGCGCGTGCGCAGATCGCCCATCGCGCCGCCACCGAAGTTCTTCAGTGCTCGGAGGTGCGTCCCGGGCCGACGCTCGACTTCGCGCAGCGCAAGGCGCGCCGTCCAGGCCAAGTCGGGGCGATCCGTCGCCGTCGACCACGTCCGCAGAGCTTCACGCGCTGCATCGTTCGCGGTGGCTTCCTCGACGAGATCCGCGAACGCACGTTCACGCGCGTCGAGGTCCTTCGTTGCGAGTCGGTCTTCCCACGTGCGATGGTCGAAGTCACCTGCCGGCGCCGCGACGCGCGCAAGTTGGAAGGAGACGGGTTGCGCCCGGGCGGGTTGCGCGGGAACGGCGATCAAAACGAAAAGTAGCGTGGCCAAGTTCATGGATGACCTCCTGGAATCGTCTGGATCCTCACAACGTGCAGTGCATCGGTGGGCAACCCCCGGAGAGAGGTCCGCGCGCTCGCCTTGTCTGCTTGCGCTCCGACACCGATCGTGCGCGTCAACGATGCTCACCGGCATGATGCGTCCGGGCCGACGCGTCTCACTGACGCGGAGCGCCCGGTCGGACGCGGCGCAGTCCGACCGGCTGCATCGCGCCGCCATTCGGCTGCGGCGCACCATAAAGGTACGGGCTCTCGTTCAGAATGAACGGTGCCGAGTCGTGCAGCTGTCGCTCGCCCGGAAGTAGACGGCGCAAACCGCCAGATTCCACCGGCACGAGCGCGACATCGGTCACGAGATCGGCCTGGATCCGCGGAACGACCAGCGTCACACCGCGCGGCGTGCCCAGGATCGGCGCGCTCGGCGGCGGCTCCATCACGATCGCCCCTGAGCCTTCCGGCCCTGAGCCGTTCGGTGCGCTGGGATCGCTGCGATCCGACCAGAGCGCTGCGCACGCGATCGCTGCGACGACGGCGGCCGCAGCGGCCATGTTCCAACTCCGCCACCACGGTCGCGCGATGATCGTTGCACCGACGAGCGACGGCGTGAGCGGTCGCAGCACACCTTCGTCGGCCAGCGCCGCGCGCACTCCAGCCCACAAGTCGGGACCAGGCGTCGATTCCATCCGCAGAGCAGCGACGAGTTCGCGTCGCGCAGCGCGAGCGGCCAGCGCGCGCTCGGCGCAGGCTGGGCACGCGACGAGGTGACTGCGGACCTCGCCCAGCGCTTTCGTCTCCAAATCACCGCCGACGTAGAGCGGCAGGGTGCTCTGGATCTCGGCGCACAGGTGCTCGTCGTGTTTCATCGTTTTCGTCCCTCGTGCGGATCTACGCCGCGCTTCGCCGATCGTTGGTTCTTCTGTGCCGCTTCGACGCGCTGGCGACGTTCCCACTCTTCTTGGAAGAGTTTTCGACCGCGGTGCAGACGCCAGCGCACGGTGACGTGCGTTGCTCCGACGATCTTCGCGATCTCCGTGCAGGGCAGGCCTTCGAGCTCGCGCAAGACGAGCACGGATTGGAAGTGCGGCGCGAGCGAGGCGAGGACGTCGCGAACCTCCGTCGCGACCTCGCCCTGCTCGAGGCCTTGGCTCGGCTGGCCCATGTTCGCGTCGGCGAGATCCCAATCGCCGTCTTCGCTGTCGAACGCCGACGTGCTCGTCGCCGGTCGGCGTCGGCGCAAATGATCGATCGCGAGGTTCGTGACGATCCGGTAGAGCCACGTCGTGAACGGATACTGGAAGTCGAACGACGCGAGGTTCTTGAAGACCCGGACGAACGCTTCCTGAGCCAGATCTTGCGCGTCGTCGTCGGAGGCGACGAGGTTGCGCGCCACGCGCCACGCGCGTTGTTCGTGACGGCGGACGAGCAGGGCGAAGGCCTGCTCCTCACCGGTCTGAGCGCGGCGCACGAGCTCGTGGTCCTCGCGCGGATCGCCGGGTTCGGCCGGGGCGATCCCATCGGGCTCCACGCCGGGAGCCTGGGCCTCGCGGTCGGCATCGCCTTCGCGCTCCGCCCCTTCGGACGGAGGGTCACCGGGGTGGCGTGTCACGTCGTCCTCATCGAACGCGCGCAGGGGTCGGCTCCGAGGCATGCGGGGGGATCTCCGCGGAGCACTACGGCGGACCCGGGGCCGAAGTTGGCACCGTGAAACGCGTTGGCACCGTGAAACGCGTTCCGACGCGGTGGCGCGCGCCGAGCGGCCCCCTCGGGGACGAGGGAGCGGTCCGCCACCCAGGTCATGTCAGCCGTCAGGACACCACCGGAAAGCGCCCGGGGATCTCGCCGATGCGACGAAATTTCACTCGACGCTCCTCGACCAAACGCCCCGTGGGGATCCGTGCGAGCTCGTCGAGCGCCGCGAGGATCTGCCGCCTCACCTGAGCCATCGCCACGAGCGGTGCGCGGTGCGCGCCGCCCGCCGGCTCCGGGATCACGCCGTCGACGATCCCGAGTTCGAGCAGGTCCGGCGCCGTGAGCTTCAACGACTCGGCCGCGTCGGGCGTTTTTTCGCCGTCCTTCCACAGGATCGCAGCGCAACCCTCGGGACTGATCACGGAGTAGTACGCGTGCTCCATCATGTAGACGCGGTCCCCGACGCCGATGCCGAGCGCGCCGCCCGAGCCGCCTTCGCCGATCACGACGACGACGATCGGCACCTTGATCGAGAACATCGTGAGGATGTTCTCGGCGATCGCCGCGGCTTGGCCGCGCTCTTCCGCACCGATGCCGGGATAGGCGCCCGGCGTGTTGATCAAGCACACGATCGGCAAGCGCATCTTCTCGGCGAGCCGCATTTTTCGCAGCGCTTTGCGGTATCCCTCGGGGTGCGCGCAACCGAAGTTGAAGGCCATGCGTTCCTTCGTCGTGCGGCCCTTCCTGTGCGCGACGAGGAGGAAACGGTGCTCACCGGAACGCGCCAGCCCGGTGACGATCGCCTTGTCGTCACCGAACACCTTGTCGCCGTGCAGTTCGACGAACTCGTCCAGCATCTTCTCGATGAAGTCGAGCGCGGTCGGACGCTTGTCGTGGCGCGCGACGCACACGCGCTGCCAGGACGAGAGTCCCGCGTACGTCGTGTCGATCGTCTCCGAGAGCTTGCGCCGCAGCGCCTCGACCTCGGACGCGAGGTCCATGTTCGTCCGCAGCGAGATCGACTCGAGCTCCGACAGCTTCTCCTCGAGCTCCTGGATCGGTCGCTCGAACGACATCCCCGGGCTCGTGCCATCGCTCTTCCGCTTCGTCTCGGCCATGCGCGTCGGGTCTCCTGGAAGCGGGCCGGATTCTCCGCACGCTTCCGGGTAGGACTCTAGCAGGCCCCTGCACCACCCAGGAAGTCGCGAGGGGCGACTGTTAGCATTCACCCTCCGCACAGCGCCCACGAAGCGCGTCCGAGGCGGGTTCTTACGCCGCCGAACGCCCCGTCGCTCCGCCCCCCACGAACTGCATGAGCTCGACCTCGACGACGATTCCCACCACCACGCAAGCGAAACGCGCTCCCGATGCCTGGCGTGTCGAGGTCGTGCGCCGCAATGGCATCGACGATCCGGCGGCGCAAGGAGCACTGGCCGCGTTGCGCGCGGCCGGCATCCACACCGTGGATCGTCTCGCGACCGTGCGTGGCTATCTCTTGCCGGCCACGCTCACGCGCTCTGCGGTCGAGCGCGCAGCGCGCGAGATCCTCGTCGATCCCGTCCTCGATGACGTGCGGATCACCGAGCCGCGCCAAGCTCCCGAACGACGCGGCGGCGTGCAACGCGTGCTCGTCGCGAAGAAGCGCGGTGTCATGGATCCCGTCGCGCTGACGATCGGGAGGGCGCTCGTGCGCGTCGGCCTCGCGGAAATCACGGACGGCGTGGGCCCGTTCACGGCGACATTTCGTGGCTACGAACTCCAAACCGGGCGAACGCCGATCTCACCGGACAAACTGGCTCTGGCCGCCAAGAAGGGTCTCGCGAACGAGGTCATCGAAGACGTGCTCGTCGACGACGAGTCCCTCCCCTTCGGTCCGCCGGCCCCGAGTCCGCGACACGTCCTCGTGCGGGTGCCGATCACGACCGTGGACGACAAACGCCTCGTCGAGATCTCACGCGACGGACACCTCTCGCTGTCCCCCGCCGAAATGCGCGCGATCCAGGCTCACTACAAGAGCATCGGCCGCGAGCCGACCGCGTGCGAGCTCGAGACGATCGCGCAGACGTGGAGCGAGAACTGCAAGCACAAGACGTTCGCCGGGATCATCGATTTCGACGGCGAGATCATCGACAACTTGCTGAAGCGCACGATCAAGGCCGCGACGCTCGAGCTCGATCGTCCCTGGTGCATCAGCGTCTTCCACGACAACGCGGGCATCGTCGAGTTCGACCTTGGGTTCGACGTCGCGATCAAAGTCGAGACGCACAACCATCCGAGCGCGCTCGATCCGTACGGCGGCGCAGGCACGGGTGTCGGCGGAGTCGTGCGCGACATCCTCGGCGTCGGGCTCGGCGCGCGTCCGATCGCGAACACGGACGCGTTCTTCGTCGGGCCGCTCGATCTCGATCCGGCGGACGTGCCGAAGGGTTCGATGCATCCGACGCGCATCCTCGCCGGCGTCGTGGCCGGCGTGCGCGACTACGGCAACCGCATGGGGATCCCGACGGTGTCGGGCGGCGTGTGGTCGCACCCGGGGTACGTCGCGAATCCGCTCGTTTTCGCCGGGACGGTCGGCATTCTGCCGCGCTCGGCCGCGACGAAATCCGTCCAACCGGGCGACCTCGTCGTCGTCGTCGGCGGTCGCACGGGCCGCGACGGCATCCATGGCGCGACGTTCAGCTCGGCCGAACTCCACGAAGAGTCAGAGATCGTCTCCAGCGCCGCCGTGCAGATCGGCGACGCGATCGAGGAGAAGCGCGTGCTCGAGGGATTGCTCGCCGCGCGCGACGCCGGGCTCTACCGCGCAGTCACAGACTGCGGCGCGGGCGGGCTCTCATCCGCGGTCGGCGAGATGTCGGCGGACTGCGGCGCGGAAGTCGACCTCGACGTCGTGCCGCTCAAGTACCCCGGCCTGCGGCCCGAGGAAATTTGGATCAGCGAAGCGCAGGAACGCATGGTCCTCGCCGTTCCGCCCGCTTCCATCGAGGCGCTCGTCGCCGTATTCGCGGCGGAGGACGTCGAGACAAGCGTGATCGGACGCTTCACGAAGACGGGGCGGCTCGTGCTCCGCTACCACGGCGAAGTCGTCGGCGATCTCGACCTGACGTTCTTGCACGAGGGCACGCCGCGTCCGGTGCGCCGCGCGAGCTGGGTCGCGCCCAAGTACGCCGATCCCGGAGCACCCGCCTCGCGCGATCACGAAGGCGTGTTGTTGCGCCTGCTGGCGATGCCCGACATCGCCAGCAAGGAGTGGATCCTGCGTCAGTACGACCACGAGGTGCAGGGCCGATCCGTACTGAAGCCGCTCGTGGGCGTCCACATGGACGGACCCGGCGACGCGTCCGTGATCCAGCCGCTTCCGAGCTCGAAGAAGGGCATCGCGCTCGCCTGTGGAGCGAACCCGCGTTTCGGCGAGCTCGATCCCGGCGCGATGGCCGAAGCTGTCATCGACGAAGCTCTGCGCAACGTCGTTGCCGTCGGTGGCGATCCTGATCGCACGGCCATCCTCGATAATTTCTCGTGGGGCAATTGCGAGAAGCCCGATCGCCTCGGCGCTCTCGTCCTGGCTTCGAAAGGCTGTTATCGCGCCGCGATCGCGTACGGGACGCCGTTCGTGTCGGGGAAGGACTCGTTGAACAACGAGTACCGCGTCGGTGACCGCTCGATCGCGATCCCGCCGACCTTGCTCATCACGGCGCTCTCGATCACGCCCGACGTCGCGAAGTCGACGAGCATGGACCTGAAGCGCGCGGGCTCGCGCGTCTACCTCCTCGGGGTCACGCGTGCGGAGCTCGGTGGCTCGCACTACCTGGCGCTCCAAGACGCGGCGGGCGGCACGCCTCCGCGGCCCGATCTCGCTGTCGCGCCGCGTCTCTTCCGCGCGCTCCACGGCGCGATCCAAGGCGGGCTCGTGCTCGCTTGCCACGACCTCGCCGAGGGTGGTCTCGCCGTGGCCGCGGCCGAGATGGCCTTCGCGGGCGACCTCGGGTGCAGAATTCAGCTCGGAAACGTGCGCTGTGGCGAGATGGGAGTCACCTTCGATCCCGACGCGACGCGCTTGTATTCGGAGTCGTGTTCCCGTTTCCTGGTCGAAGTCGGTGGTGCGCGCGTGCGCGAGTTCGAGGCGGCCTTCAAGGGCTTGTCGTGCGCTCACGTCGGCGATGTCGATGCGACGCGGCGGCTCTCCATCGAAGGTGTGCGCGGCGGACTCGTGCTCGACGTTTCCATCGATCGCTTGCGCTCGGCGCATGGCAGCGGTTTCCAGATCAGCGGACTCCAAAGTTGAAACCGACGATGACCACGACGCGCGCGCTCGTCCTCCGCACCGCCGGCACGAATTGCGACGGGGAAACCGTACGCGCACTCGAGCTCGCGGGTGCCGCGACGGAACTCCTCCACGTGCGCCGCCTCCTCGCGGAGCCCACACGGCTCGACGAGGTCGATCTGCTCGTTTTCCCCGGTGGCTTCAGCTACGGCGATGACGTGGCCGCGGGCCGCATCTTCGGCCTCGAACTGCGCCACGGTCTGCTCGACCACCTCTGCCGCTTCGTCGATCGCGGCGGCTACATCCTGGGCATCTGCAACGGATTCCAGGTGCTGGTCGAGTCGGGCCTCTTCGAGCGCGAGAGCGGCGCGAGCCAGCTTCCGCCGCGCAACATCGCGCTCCACCAGAACGCCTCGAACCGTTTCGAGTGCCGGTGGGTCACGCTGCGCGCCGAACGCTGCGCTGCGACCTGGCTCGAGCCGGGCATGCTCGTTCCCTGCCCATCGGCGCATGGCGAAGGACGCTTCGTCGCGCGCGACGAGGCCACGCTGCGCCGACTCGACCTGAAGGGGCAGATCGCGCTGCGCTACGCCCGCGGCGACGGAACCCAGGCCAGCGAGTTCCCCGACAATCCGAACGGTTCCGTGCGCTCGATCGCCGGGATCTGCGATCCCACGGGGCGTGTTCTCGGCCTCATGCCGCACCCCGAACGCAACGTCGATCCGTGGCACCACCCCCACTGGACTCGCCTCGCCGCCGGGACGGCGCTGACCGCGGGTGCTGGCCGCACCGTCGGCTCTGCGCGCACCGAGGGCGAGGGGCTCGAGTTCTATCGACGCCTCGTCCGGGCGGCCTCGGGCGCGGCGCGGGAGCGCAACGCAGCCGCAGTCGTCTCTTGAACGGAGTCGCCGGGTTCCGTAACCCGTAGTGCGGATACGACGCCGTCGCTGTCCAAGACCTACTCGACTTCTGCGGCGGGCTCCGCCGCGAACTCCAGCACCCACATGCGCTCCACGACCACTGTTTCGCTCGTCCTCGCCTCGCTCTTCCTCGTCCCTGTCACGTCCTCGTGCGTCGCCGTCGCCGCGATCGGTGCGGGCGTGGTCGTCGGGCAGCAAGTGCTCCCCGACAACGTCTACTTGGGTCAGCTCTCGACGGACGCGAACCGCACGTGGGCCCAGACGAAGACGACGCTCTCGCACATGAGCTTGAAGCCGATCGACGCCAACAACGAGCTGCGTCGCGCGATCGCCGATGTCGACGGGGCAAAGGTCACGGTCGTCGTCGAGACGTACGATCTGAACCGCAGCCAGATCCGGGTGTCGGCCACCAAGTTCGGCTTCGCGTCCAGCGAGACGGCACGCGTCGTGTTCGAGCGCATCACGGCGGATCTCGATCGCGGCACGAATCCCGGGCAGTAGTCACCAACCCGGGGGAGTAGTCACGCGCGAGTCCGGATCCAGCGCACGTCTTGGGGATCCGGTGTGCGCACGAAGCTCGGCGAGGAATCGTGTGGAGTCAGCGGCACTCGGGTTCGGATCGGTCGCACTGCACCGTGGTGAGCACTGCACCGTGGTGAGCACTGCACCGCTGCGATGGGCGCACCGTCGAGAACTAGGTGCCACCGCGCGTGCCCGACCGGCGCGCACGCACGGCTTTCGGGCGATCTTGGCGCCCGTCGGTGCCTTCCGCCTCCCCATTCGCGGATCCCGCTCGCGCGCGCTTCGCGGCGCATGCGCGGCAATACCCTCGCAAGCGCAGGTCATGCGACACGAGGACGAAGCCCTTCTTCGCCGCCGCTTCCTCCTGCAACGCTTCGATCCGCTCGTCGTGGAACTCCTCGATCTTCCCGCAGTCGAGGCACAGGAGGTGATCGTGGTGCGCGTGACCGAGCACGTGCTCGTACACGAGTTCACCGCGCCCGGCGTCGAGGCCTTCGATGAAGCCGCCTTCTTGGAGCAGCGCGAGCGTGCGGTACACCGTCGCACGCGACACATGCGGCCCCGGCTCGGCTTTCAGCCAGGCGTACAAATCGTCCGCACTGAAGTGCTCGTGCGTCTCGAATGCGCGGTCGAGAATGCGCCGACGCTGCGCCGTGAGTTTGAGCTCGTGCGAGCGCAGGAAGGTCTCGAACCGTTGAACGATCTGTTCGGGTTTCAAGGCGCCCACACTCTCGCAAGCGAGCGCCCCTCGAGCCAACACCGAAGTCCCGCGCGTTCGTTCAGGGCCTGTGGAGAATCCACGTGGCCCGTGCAGCAGAGCGGCGCCACCGGTTGATCCGGGCGAGCACGCACGATTTTCTACGCGCTCTCAGGGCTGCGTGCGCGGTCGCCCGACACCGCCCTGCCGGGGACCACCGCCCGGGCGAGGACCACCATCCGGCCGGCCACCACGACGCGGTCCGTCGAGCGACGAGCCACTCGAATTCGAGTTCAGATCCGGTTCGGGGGTGCGCACACGCCGCGCGACCTCGCGCGTGCCGATGTCGCGCCGACAGAACTTGCCCTGCCAGTGGATGCGGTCGTAAGCCTCGTACGCGCGCTGACGCGCCTCCTCGAGGTCCTTGCCCATCGCGGTGATGCACAAGACGCGACCGCCGGCCGTGACGATGTCGCCCTTGGGCGTGCGTTGCGTCCCGGCGTGGAAGATGACGACCTCGGGGATCTCTTCCGCAGCGACGAGACCGTCGATCGGATCGCCTTTGCGCACCGGGCCGGGATAACCCTCGGCCGCAGCGACGACGCCGACGCACACGCGTTCGTCCCACTCGACGCCCGGGATATCCGTGAGCTTTCCGTCCGCCGTCGCGATGAGGATCGGCAAGAGGTCGCTCTTCAAACGACGCACGAAGGCCTGCGTTTCAGGGTCGCCGAAGCGCGTGTTGTACTCGAGCACGCGCGGACCGGCCTCGGTCATCATCAGACCGGCGTAGAGCACGCCGCGGAACGGAATCTCTTCGCGACGCAGCGCGTGAACGCTGGGCACGACGACGCGTTGCTCGACTTGTTTCTGGATGCGCTTCGTGAGCGAGGGCACCGGCGAGTACACGCCCATGCCGCCCGTGTTCGGACCGGTGTCGCCTTCGCCGACTTGCTTGTGATCCATGACCGGCTCGAGGATCAGGATGGTCTCGCCATCCGTGATCGAGAGGCACGAAGCCTCTTCGCCGATCAAACACTCCTCGACGACGATGCGATCGCCGGCGGCGCCGAGCGTGCGCTTCTCCATGACCGCGTCGACGGCGGCGCAGGCTTCTTTCGCATCGTGGACGATGAAGACGCCCTTGCCCGACGCGAGGCCCTCGGCCTTCACGACCTGCGGCCACGTCGTGCAGCTCTCGAGGTAGCTCTTCGCGACGCCCGATCGATCGAACTTGCGCCAACCCGCGGTCGGAATGCGATGTCGATCGAGGATCTCCTTCGCGAAGACCTTCGAGCCTTCGAGCTTCGCCCCGGCGGCGCCCGGACCGAAGACGCGGAAGTTCGCCGCGCGCAGCTTGTCGGCGACGCCCAGTACGAGCGGATCCTCGGGGCCGATCACGACGAGGTCGGGCTTCTCCTTCTGCGCGAGCGCGAGGATCGCATCGACGTCGGTGACCTTGAGCGACACGTTGCGGCCGACTTGGGCCGTTCCCGGGTTGCCCGGTGCGCACACGACTTCCGGAGCGAGCGGAGAGCGCGCGATCTTCCAAGCCAGCGCGTGCTCGCGCCCGCCGCTCCCGATCACGAGGACTTTCATCCGAATCCTTCCGCGCGACGCATCGTGTTGCGCCGCCCGCTATCGACTGCCGACCCTGCCCCGGACGCGCCGCGCGCGCACTTTGGCCCCACAGGCTACAGCGTGGAGGCCGCGTGAGGAACTGGACTACCGTTGGAGACTCTCGGAACGCGAGCATCCGTTGCCAGGTCGGACCGGCCCGTGCACCCGTACACTCCGCGGCGTTGACACGAGGACCCCGCGCGAACGGCGAATCCAATGCGAGTTCTGGCCCCGCCGCGCGTACGCGCCGTTGGATCTGGCGTGTCGCAGGTCCCACGTCGTTCGCGCTGGTCGCGTGGTTCGGCACACCCATCACGGCGGCGGAGACACCGGCGGCGTACGCGCTCGCGACCGCGCTGTGGATGGTCGTGTGGTGGGCGAGCGAGGCGGTCCCGCTGTGGACCACGGCGCTGCTGCCGCTCGTCGTGTTCCCGCTCGTCGGCGTTCACGGCGGCAGCGCGGCCGAGCGCACGGTCGCCGCGGGCTCGCCGTACGTGAACGCCTACGTGCTGCTCTTCCTGGGCGGCATGGCGATCGCGGCAGCGCTGCAGGAGACGGGCCTTCACCGACGCCTGTCGCTCGCGATCCTCGCGCACACGCGCTCGTCACCACTGCGCGTCTTGGCCGGCGTGTTCGGATCGACGGCCATCGTTTCGATGTGGATCTCGAACACGGCGGCAGCGACGCTCGTCCTGCCGATCGCGCTGGCGCTGCTCGCCGAGATCGAGCCGCGTGCAGGCGCGCGACCGCGCTTCGCCGCGGCTTTGATCCTCGCGGTCGCGTGGGGTGCGAACGTCGGCGGGATCGCCACGAAGATCGGGACGGCCACGAACATGCAGCTCGCGGGATTCCTCGCGACACGCGGCGTGGAAGTCTCGTTCGCCGAATTCGCGCTGATCGGAGTTGGATTCGTGCTGCTTTTCGCTCCGTGCGCGATCGCGGTCTTGTGGCGCATCGCGCGGGCCGACGCACCACCGGCTTCGGTCCTCGCGCTCGGACTCGCGCACGCGCTGCCCGTCGCTGCTCGCTGGTCACGGAGCGAGCGCGCCGTCGCCATCGTGTTCGTGGCGACTGCAGTGCTGTGGATCTGTGCGCAACCGATCGCGAGGGCCATCGCGAACGCGTTCCCAGATCTCGGGTCGAGCACGCGACACGTGGAGGCCGGCGCGGCGCTGATCGCAGCGCTCACACTGTCCGTCTGGAGGCCCGGCGGATCCGCGCTGCTCGGGATGAACTCGCTGCGCGCGATGCCGTGGGCCGCGCTGCTCTTGATCGGAGGCAGCTTCGCGTTGGCGAGCGGCGTCGAGGGCAGCGGGCTCGCCACCTCGATCGCACCGGCCTTCGAGCGCTTGGCCACGCTGCCGCCGGTCGTTCAGAGCTTGTCGATAGCGGGAGTCGCCGTGGCGACCTCCGCGTTCATGTCGAACACGGCGGCGATCGCGGTCCTCTTGCCCCTGATCGCTGCCGCCGCGCCGGCCGGCCGGGCGACCACGTTGCTCTTCTCGGCGACGATCGGGAGTTCGTGCGACTTCGCGCTGCCCGCCGGCACTCCGCCGAACGCGATCGCGTTCGCATCGGGTCGCGTGCCCTTCCTCG
>JAYTBY010000857.1:0-2464 GCA_043736755.1 Planctomycetota bacterium
TGACCTTCGACGACGACGTGACGCGCAACGCGGCGAACACGGATCCCATGGGGTTCGTCCGGCGTCTCCCGGAGCGCGCGTGCCTGGACGAGGTCCAGCACTGCCCCGCGATCTTCTCGGCGATCAAGACGGTCGTGGACGACGAGCGCGTCCCGGGTCGATTCCTCCTGACCGGGTCTTCGAACGTCCTGCTCATGCCGCGACTCTCGGACTCGCTCGCGGGTCGGATGGAAGTGGTGCGGCTCCACCCCCTCGCAGCCGCGGAGATCGAGCGACAGCCGTGTCGCATCCTCGACGCGCTGTTCGAAGGTGAGTTCGGGACCGGAGCCGCGGTGTACTTGGGACCCGACCTCGCCACCCGCATCGCTCGGGGCGGCTATCCCGTGCCGGTCCTGCGTAGCGACCGTCGTCGTCAGCGCGATTGGTATCGCAACTACCTCGAATCGATCTTGCAACGCGATGTCCCCGAGATCGCCCGCATCGCACACCTCGAGGTCCTTCCCAAGCTCATGTCTGCGCTTGGCGCACGTACGTCTCGGCTCTTCAACGCCGCGGAGCTCTCCGCACCGTTCGAGATCAGCCGGCCGACCATTGCCACGTACGTGTCGTTGCTCCGACGGATCTTCCTCGTCGATCTCCTGCCGCCCTGGCACACGAATCAAGTCAACCGTCTCGTCAAGACGCCGAAACTCCATGTGGTCGACACGGGGCTCGTGACCGCGATGCTGGGTCACGACGCGGAGTCGCTCGACGAGGATCGCGAGCTGCTCGGATCGCTGGTCGAGACTTTCGTGTTCCAGGAACTCCAACGGCTCGCGTCCGGATCGTCGCACGTGCACAAGTTCCATCACTACCGCGATCGTGATGGACACGAAGTCGACATCGTCGTGGAGCGCGACGGCCGCAAGCTCGTGGGTGTCGAGGTCAAGGCCGGATCGACGGTGCGTGCCTCGGACTTCCGCGGGATCCGGCGCTTGCGTGACAGTGCGGGCTCACGCTTCACGCGAGGGGTCATCTTCTACGACGGCGAAGAAGTCCTCTCGTTCGGCAAGGACCTGCTCGCCGTGCCGCTCTCGAAACTCTGGACGACGAGCTGACCGAGGTCAGCCGTCCGCGCGCTGCCGCGACGTCACCTCGGCCTCGAAAAACCACTCGTCCGCCGGCACTTCATGATTCTTGGGCCGCTTCTCGGCGATCTCGAGCTTCAGGTCCGTCACCTTCACGCGGCGGCTGTCGTACTCGAGCGTGTAGAGGAAGTTCGCGATCCGCAAGCGCTGGAACGCGCGGTCGCGCGTGTCCGACTTGATGCGGTAGACCTTGTCGACGACGGTCTTGCTGCGCTGTTCGGGCGTGAACGTCATGTTGACGTTGCCGATCTCGACCTTGTCCTTCGCGGCGACCTTGCGGATGTAGGTCTCGAGGTCCGCTTGCGCGCCCAGGCTGTCGTCCTTGAGGGTCTTCGCGAGCGACGTGTGCCGCTGCGCTGTCTGCATCAAGTCCTTCAGAAGTGGCTGCACCCGCGTGTCGAGCTGATCCTTGAGCTCGTCGAGCTGCGACTGCTTCTGCCAGCCCAGGAATCCGAGGGCGAGGCAGCCGATCAGCGAGATCAGGATGATCCCGCGAGCCAAGTTCATTTCAGCGAAGAAGGCCTTCATGATCAGAGCTTCTCCAAGTTCGCTTTGGACACGTCGACCTCGATCGCGAGGCCGGGGACGAAGATGCCCTTGCCGTCCTCGTTGCTCGTGCTGGGCCGGCGATCGACTTGACCGATGCACCAGGGTTGGGCTTCGGTCGCCTTGATGAAGTCCTCGTAGTTCTGCGTCGCGACGACGGTGTCGCCACCGAAGAAGGTCACGTCGAGCACGACGCGCACGAAGTCGGCCTTGCCTTGCTTGCCGATCGAGTACGTCGACTGGATCTTGCGCAGGCTCGGACGTCCGCCGGCCTTGATCTCGTCCTCGAGCGTGCCGAGGACCAAGGCACTCGCGACCAGCGCCGATTGCGGCTGCGTGATCTCGGAGTCCTGGCCCAAGTCCTTCTCGAGCTTCTTGTTCTCGACCTTCAATTGGCCGGTCACGTACTGGAGCTGCTCGAACTTCGTGCGCTCCGTGTCCGCATCGAGGTTCGCCAGGTACTTCTGCATCGGATCCGATGGGTAGAGCAGGTAACCCTGCTGACCTTGCTTCAGGTCGCCGATCAGGAATTTCTGCGCGCTGTTCCGCCAGAAGGCGATCTTCGAATCGACGAACTGCGTCTCCTTGGTGAGGAAGATGAACCACACCCCGAGAAACGTGACCGCGAGGAGCGCAACGACGGCGAGCGGCAGCTCGACCTTCTCGCCCATGCGGTTGCGCCCGTTCTTCACCAGCGCCAGCGCGATGGAGCGGCCGAGGAAGGCGCTGTAGTAACTCGAGGTCACGTGGCCCAGCATCGGCACCGGCACGGCCACGCGCGAATCACTCAC
>JAYTBY010000858.1:0-5366 GCA_043736755.1 Planctomycetota bacterium
TTGCGCGGCGGAGGCGTCTTGCTCTTCGTGCACAGCGATCAGCCCATCTCGCTCGAGCGCCTCGAGATCTCAGGCCGCATCGACGCGGCTTCGATCGACGCGGCGCGCAAGTCCTGGGTCGAGCGCTGCATGAGCGACCTGGGCTTCTGATGCAGATCGTCGATAACGCGCAGCCGAGCCGGCCCGAACCGTCGCGCGTTCGCATCGTGGCGTCGAGTCGCGCGTGGGCGACTTGGGTACTCCTCGGACTGAACGTCGCGGCGTTCGGTTGGATGCTGTCGCGCGGCGGGAGCGCGACGCACATCGATGCCAAGCTCGCGCTCGAGCTCGGCGCGAACCAGTACCACGCCGTGCGTCTCGAAGGAGAGTGGTGGCGCCTCGTCGTCAGCACGTTCCTGCACGGCGGAGTCATCCACATCGCCTTGAATATGTGGGGTCTGAAGATCCTAGGGCCCTTCGTCGAGATGTACCTCGGAGCGACGGGCTTCCTCCTCCTCTACCTGGTCAGCGGCATCGGAGCATCGATCGTCAGCATCGCTTGGGATCCGCTCATGGTGTCGTTGGGCGCTTCGGGCGCGATTTTCGCGTTGCTCGGCGCGCATCTCGCGTTCTTCGTGCGGCACCGCCGCGAAATGGCGCCCGCGCTGTTCAAGAGTCAGCTCAAGAGCGTGGCAATCATGATCGGGATCAACGTCGCGTACGGCCTCACGATCCCGCAGGTCGACAACGCCGCTCACTTCGGCGGACTCGCGTTCGGAGTTCTCGGCGGATTCCTGCTCGGACGACCACTACTCGAAGAGCCACGGATGACACCGCGACGTTGGTTCGGTGTGGGCGCCCTGGTGATCCTGCTCCCCATCACGCTGTTCGTCGTTGCGTATTCCAGCGCGTGGGTCCACGCCTCTGGCTGATCGCTCGACTGCTCGAGCGCTGGACGAGCCCAAGTGGAACACGCATCGCACCACACGATGACTGCTGACCCGGCGTCGCGCGCACGGGCACAGCACCGTGATCTCTGCGGGTGATCGCGCCGCCGAGGTCTCGGTCAGTCAACAGCTTGCGTGCGCAGTGACGATCGCGGCGGAGAGAGATGGACGCATCAGGTCGCCACTCCTAGGGTTCGCGCTTCCGCCATGCAGAAGATCCTCCAGAGCCTCAACGACGAGCAGCGCGCCGCCGTCACGACGACCGAGGGGCCGCTCCTCGTCCTAGCCGGGGCGGGTTCGGGCAAGACGCGCGTGATCACGGTGCGCATCGCGTACTTGCTGCATCGCGGCGCGAACCCGGAGAACGTCCTCGCGATGACGTTCACGAACAAGGCCGCGCGCGAGATGCGTGAGCGGGTGGGCGGACTCGTCGGAAAGGATCGCGCCGAGGACCTGACCGTAGGGACCTTCCACGCGTTTTGCGTGAAGCTCCTGCGCGCGCGTGCGGCGGAGGCCGGTCTCTCACCGACGTTCACGATCTGCGACGCGTCGGACCAGCAGTCGGCGGTGCGCGGCGCACTGCGGGAATTGCGCATCCCCGAGGCCTCGATGGCGCCGGCGGCGTTGCAGGGGCGCATCTCGCTGATGAAGAACAAGGGCCTCACGGCGGAGGCTTTTCTCGAAACGGCGAAGGACGCCCAGGATGAGCTCGTCGGCCGTGCTTGGCAGCGCTACGACGCACACCTCGCGCGGTCACGCACCGTCGACTTCGACGACCTTCTGCTGCGCGCCGTGCGCCTGTTGAATACCAGCACGCCTGCACGCGAGTTCCTCGAGCAGCGCTTCCGTCACGTGATGGTCGACGAGTACCAGGACACGAACGGTCCGCAGTACGACCTCGTGCGCGCGATCGCCGGTCGGCATCGGAACCTGTGCGTGGTCGGCGACGACGACCAATCGATCTACGGTTGGCGCGGCGCGGACGTGAAAAAGATCCTCGCGTTCGACAAGGACTTCGTCGGTGCGAAAGTCGTGCGTCTGGAGACGAACTACCGCTCGACGAAAGAGATCCTCGACGCGGCGAACAAGGTCATCGGTCACAACGCGGGGCGTCTTGGGAAGACGTTGCGTCCCGCGTTGGGATCGGGCGAACCGATCGCGACGTTGCGCATGGAGGACGAGGTCGCGGAGGCCGATCACGCGGCGCGCGAGATCACGGAGCTCGTGCGGTTGAAGCGTTGCCGCTACTCCGACATCGCGATCCTGTTCCGCACGGCGACGCAACCGCGCCCATTCGAGCAGCAACTGCGCGCGCGCAACGTGCCCTACATCCTGACCGGTGGGATGTCGTTCTTCGACCGCAAGGAAGTGCGCGACGTGCTCGCCTACTTGCGCCTCGCTCAGAATCCGCGTGACGAGGTGTCGCTCCTGCGGATCGTGAACGCGCCACCGCGCGGCGTCGGGAAGTCGACGGTCGACAAGGTCGTCGCGTTCGCGACCGAGCAGGGGATCTCGGCCTGCGAAGGGTTCGAGCGCGCGAAGGAAGTCGAGGGCATCCCTGAGTCCGCGTCCTACGCCGTAGCGTCGTTGCTCGAGAAACTGGCGCGTTTCGGTGCCGAAAACTCCACGGGCAACTTGGTTGCGTGGATTCGCCGCCTCGTCGAGGCCGTGGAGTACCGCACCGAGGTCGATCGCTGCTACCCCGAGCCGAAGGCCGCCGAGGAGCGCTGGGCCAGCGTCGTCGAAGTCTTCGACATGGCCGAAAACTTCACACGTCGGGCCAAGAAGCCGACGATTGCGGCATTCCTCGAAGCGCTCACGCTTTCAGCGGACGGCGATCGCTTCGACGAGAAGAAGGAGAAGCGCGATGCCGTCGCGTTGATGACGATCCACGCTGCGAAGGGGCTCGAGTTCCCGCGCGTGTTCCTCGTCGGCGTCGAAGAGGGTTTGCTCCCGCACCAACGCAGCGTGGTCGAGGACACCATCGACGAGGAACGCCGCCTGATGTACGTCGCGATCACGCGCGCGCGCGAACACCTGACGGTGTCGTGCACGAAGTCGCGCTCGAAGTACGGCACCCGCGTCGACTCTCACCCGTCACGCTTCTTCTACGAGATGCTCGGCGAGAAACCGCCGAAGGATTGGGTGCCGTGCGACGACCGCTCGACGGCCGAGAAGCAGGCGGACGTCGAAGCGGGCCGACCGGATCCGCGCGCGAAGGCGATCGCGGCGAAGAAGAAGTCAGCCAAGAAGGCGGCGAAAAAGGCCCCGCCGCGCAGCATTCGGCGCGGGGTGTAGGCGGTACGGCGCCTGGCTCGACTCCGCCGTTTTCGTCCGAACGGGAGCGGGGGCGAGCAAAGCTCCACCCGCACCCGTTCGGGCGAAAACGGCGGAGTCGAGCCAGGTGCCGTACCGCGAGGGACCCATCCTCGGGTTCGGGCTCAGTGCGGAGAAGCCCCAAGAGGAGCTTCGATCCCTCGCGCCCGTAAGCGTCAGAGCCTCGGGGCCTTACCCGTACGAACTACGGCGACAGTCGCCGAACCCGCCAGCGCTCGCCGTCCGATCGATACTCGAGGCGATCGTGCAAGCGGCTCTCGCGGCCTTGCCAGAACTCGATCGCTGTCGGCGTGAGGTTGAACCCGCCCCAGTGCGGCGGCAGCGGCGGATCCTGGCCCAGCTCACGCGTCAGTGCCGCGACGCGTGCCTCGAGTTCGGTGCGACCCGCGATCTCGCTCGACTGCGCGCTGGCCCACGCACCGATGCGACTGCCCAGCGGGCGCGAGCGGTAGTACGTCTCGCTCGTCGCGCGGTCGAGCTGCGCGACACGGCCTTCGACGCGCACTTGGCGCTCGAGTTCGGGCCAATGAACGCACAACGCGGCGCGCGGGTTGTCGGTCAGCTCGCGGCCCTTGCGACTGCGGTAGTCCGTGAAGAACGTGAAGCCGCTCGCGTCGACGCTCTTGAGGAGGATGACGCGCGCGGACGGAACTCCCTCGCGGCTTGCGGTTGCCAGTGTCGCCGCCGTTGGCTCGAGCGCTTCCACTTCGATCGCCTGCGCGAGCCAGCGGCGGAACTGCTCGATGGGATCGGCGTCGACGTGGCTCTCGTCGAGGACGGCGCTCGTGTAGTCGCGACGGATGTCGGCGAGGCTCATCGTGAGCGGACCGGCACGAGGGCGACGCCGCTGACCTCGACGACTTGCGATTCCGTTTCGATTGCGACCGCAACGTCGACGGGCACGGCGCCGCGCCAGATGCGGAAACCGCCGGACCCCTCGCCCGCAATGGACCAACCACCGTAGACGACGTGTCCGCGGTCACCGTCGCGCACGCCTTCGTAGTGGACGTCGTGCGCGCCGTGGTAGCGCTTCGTCCACCACACGCGCACGCCCTCGGGCACGAAACCGCCCCGGATCGTGAAGGATCCGATGTCGTCGTCGCCGCTGCCGCGCACACCGCCGTTCGTGAAGGCGAGATCGAGGCTCATTGCGTGTCGTCGGCCGCCGGGCTCATAGAGGTAGTAGCCGCGCCAGATCCCGCTCGTCTTCGAAGTGTCGTCGCTCATGTCATCCAGCTAGCGCTCGCCGCGCCCGCAACTGCCCGCACGCGCCGTCCATATCCTGTCCCGCGGAACGGCGCAGCTTCACGAAGACTCCGTTCGCACGCAAACGCGCGGAGATCGCGTTCAGGCGCTCCGTGCTCGGTCGTTCGAACGTGACGCCGTCGACTTGGTTCCAAGGGATGAAGTTCAAGACAGCGTAGCGACCCGCGAGCGCTCGCTCGATGCGCAGGAGCTCGTCGTCACCGTCGTTCACGCCTGCGAGCAACGTCCATTGGTACTGCGTCGGAATGCCGCTCGCGTGAGCGTAAGCCTCGGCCAGTTCGACGAGCTCGAGGGGATCGATCTGCGGAGCGCGCGGGAGCAGTGCGCGACGTCGCGCGGCGTCGAGCGTGTGCAGCGACAGGGCCAACGCGGGCTTCGACGGGTGCTCCGTGAGTCGGGCGAACAGACGGCGTTCGCCGACGCTCGAAATCACGAGGGACTTCCGACCGATTCCGCCCAGCAGGACGAGCGCGTCGACCACCTCGAGTACTGCAGTCAAGTTGTGCGCCGGCTCGCCCATGCCCATGAAAACGACACGTTTCACCGCGCCGCGTCTCCGGGCGAGTACGACCTGCGCCAGGATCTCGCGCGCTTCGAGATTGCGCACGAGTCCTTCGCGGCCCGTCATGCAGAACGTGCAGCCGACAGCGCAGCCCACTTGTGTGCTGGCGCACAAGGACAGGCTGGGCAGGCGCACGGTTTCGACGCTACGACCATCGGCGAGGCGCACGAGCAACCGCTCGGAACCGTCGGAGCCGTTGTGCGCCGACTCGACGGCTGCGATCGATGCGAGCTCCCGTTCGAGTTCGGGAATCGCGCGACGCAAGCCGTCTGGGA
>JAYTBY010000859.1:0-2459 GCA_043736755.1 Planctomycetota bacterium
CGCGATCTGCCGACAGAACCTCGGTTCTCGCACCGGCGATTTCTGGCGCGAGAATCGTCGCGAGTTCGAGATCCCCCACGAGTTCCCGTTCGAGCCCGGCGACTCGCTCGAACGCTTGTGGCAGGACCAAGAGCTGCTCTTCACGCGTGGCGAAGTGCAGATCGCAGCGGTCGTCATGGCGAACTCGCATCTCTTCCATCGCGCCTGGGTCGGTGCGCCGGCGCTCGTCGTGCACAGTCCGGATCGCAGGTTCGAGGAAGACCCGGACGAGCTGTTCGAGATCGCGGAAGCACTCGACGATCTGCGCAACGGTTCGGTGCCCGATGAACCGGAATTGGTGGAGCTCCATGCGCGACTCCTCGACGAACACGACCGCAAGACGTGGATGCCCGTGCCCAAGGAAATCGCGGGTGCCATCCCGTGCTACCTCTCGACGTGTGGGACGCGCGCCGCAAGAAGGTCACGCGCCTCCCCGCGGGTCACACGTTCCTCTGGATGGACGTGCACGTGTGGGTCTGGATCTTCGTCGCGATCGCGGTGCGCAGCCTCTTCGATGTTTGATGCCGTCGACGAGGCCATCCTCGTCAGGGAGCTCTCGTCCCTGCAACTCGACGGGTGGAGCACGGAAGGCGATGCGCGAGAGCACATGCGGAAGGTCCCGAACGCTCTGGCTGCGGAGCGGCGGCGGGCACAGGACTGTGAGAGCGATCGCGCGGCCGGTCGGCGCCCCGGGGCGCGCGGACATGACCGTGAAAGACACGATCGTGCACCGCGGGCCCCCGTGATAACTTCGGACCTCATGTCCTCCATCCACCCGCTCTTCCTCACAGGTTTCGTCCTCTTCGCGGCGTGCGCGAAGGACGCTCCTCAACAGACCATGTCGTCGTCCAACAACCCGCCGCCGGCACAAACGCCGGCCAAGCCCGCCGCCGAAACGCCCGCTCAACCTCCGGCCAATGCACCGGTGAAGGCGCCCGCTCCGGCGCCGACCGCTGCTGGCATGGATGCCTCGATCCAAGAGCTCATGGCCAAGGCTGAACGGCCCGACGAGCGGATCGAAGTGCAGCACATCCTGATCTCGTTCGATGGTGGGCGCGTGCCCGGTGTCACGCGCAGCAAGGACGAGGCGAAGGTCCTGGCGGAGAAGGTCTACGCCGAGGTGCTCGCCGGCGGCGAATTCGGCGCGCTGGTCAAGCAGTACACGAACGACAGTGCACCGGGCATCTACCCGATGACCAAGGCTGGCCGCGCGGGCATGGTTCAAGCGTTCGGTGACGTCGGTTTCCGCCTCGAGGTCGGCGAAATCGGCGTGGCGCCTTGGAACGCCAAAGCGAGCCCCTACGGCTGGCACATCATCAAGCGCCTGAAGTAGCGCGCCGATTTCATCGGCTCGAGCTCGACGCGCACGACGAAGCGGCCGGCGCTCGTCCTGAAGGAGTTCGTGCTGATTTCATCCGGTGGATCCCGTGTGCACGAGAGCCTCGGGACCGTTCAGCTCTGGTGGCGAGTCGCCCGCAGCGCGTGAGCACGCAGCGTGACCCACTCGTCGCGGTCCTGCTGCGCCTCCTCCGCGCTGCGAAACTTGCGCACTCCACGCGGCGCGGTGCCGGGAGCGAGCCGCGCAGCGAAGGCCCACAGTTTGCGGATGCGCGGGACGAGCTGCGGATCGTTCTGTCGCACCCACAACGCATCCCGCGCGTCGTCGAAGCTCTTGAAGCGCTGGATCGGCATCAGGAGTCCCTGTCGAGACCGAAGACCTTCGTCAGTGCGGCGGCATCGGCCTTGTCGATGGGCCGGACCGTTCGCTCCTTCATGCGTACGAGTGTCTTGGGCGTCGCGATGCGAATGGAAACGCCTTCCACCACAAGACGCTCAGCCTCCAGGTCCTCGTATCGGAAAGCGGTGCCCGGCCGCGTGAGAATGTCGATCACGAGATCGCCAGCCGGAGGTCCGTAGCGCAACGTCGGGTAGAGCTCGAAGTCTTCCCAACGGATTTCGTCGATCTCGGGGTCGTTCCAGACGGAGCGCAATGCCGTTTTGAGACGTTCGACGTTCGCGCGTTCGGGACGCACGAAGAAATCGACGTCTTCCGTGGCACGGATGACGCCGTGGAGGTTCACCGCCACGCCGCCGACGAGGATGTACTCGACCTCTGCACGCTCGAGGGCTCGGACGACGTCGAGGAACACGGAGAAGTCCATCGCGACAGGATAGCCGTTGGGATTCCGTCGCGTCTTAGCCGGCCGTTGAACAAGTCGGCTCGTTCCGAGCAGCATGCCTAAGCGATGCAAGGAGGACGAAGGAGCGACGCCGGAAGCGGCCTTCTTGGCCCTGAGGACGGCGCGAGGAGGCCGACGCAGCAGCTCGACGGCGGGCTGCGCGGAGGACGGCCTTCTCATCCCATCTGCTAGCACCAAAACTGCGACCGGGTCTGCTCCGTGCGTCACACCGAGGCCCAG
>JAYTBY010000860.1:0-2457 GCA_043736755.1 Planctomycetota bacterium
CTTCAGGGTGGCGATCATGCGGCCGATCTGCTCGTCCGTCTGCGTCATCATGCCGGCGAAGACTTCCATCTGGCGGGCGTAGAGTTTTTTCTGGTCGGCGCTCAGGCTGTCCCAACGGGGAATCTCTGGAATGCCCGTGGACAGTTTGGTGCCGGCGGGAAGGAGCTTCATCGCCACCTGCTTCGCGAAGATCTCTTCGCGCGCCTTGTCCCAACCCATGTCGAATTTACCCGTATACATGTCAATGTATCGCTGCTGCACCTGATGCGGCGAGTGCATGGCGCTGGGCGCCCAGAACATGAAGAAAGGCCGGTCGGGATAGATCGAGACATGCGAGGTGATGTTGTCGATCGCCCGGTCGGCCAGATCGGTCGTCAGGTGATAGTCCTTGTTGCCCATCCAAGTCTCCGATGGCCGATGATCGTCCCAAAGCAGCGTGCGGTAGTTATCCGCATCGGCCGCCATGAAGCCGTAGAAATGGTCGAAGCCCTCGCCGCTGGCCCAGTGGTGGAACGGGCCGCTCTGCGAAGCTTCCGACAGGGGCGTGTGATCCCATTTGCCAATCGCAAAGGTCTCAAAGCCCGCGTGCTGGAAATGTTTGGCGATGGACTTCGCGCTCTCGGGCGGCGTGCCGTTGTAGCCGGGGAAACCCATCGCGGTAAGCGCGTGGGAGCCGAGGCCGATCTTGTGCGTGTTCCGACCCGCCATCAGCGCCGCCCGCGATGGAGAGCACAGCGCCGGGGTGTGGAAGTTGTTGTAGCGCAGGCCGTCGGCAGCGAGCGCATCGATATTGGGCGTATTGATTAGGCCGCCGAAGCATCCGTATTGAGCAAAGCCCACGTCGTCGAGGTAGATCGTCAGCACGTTGGGCGTGCCGGGCTTGGGCTTCACCGCCTCGGGATACCACTCCACGGATTCCGCGTAGGTCTTGCCGATCTTGCCTTTGAACTCCTGTCCGTACTTGGCGAAGGAGTCCTCGGTCGTCTTGCCTTTGGACCCGCCGTGGGCGGTGTTCGGAGCCGACGCTTGCTGTGAAGGACTGGAGTTGCAGGCCAGTGCGCCCACGAGCGCGCTGGCCGTGAGGAGTCGTGTGTGTGCTGTTTTCATATGGGGGCCCTCAGGTGCCGCTTGCTCGTTCACCAGCGAGACGTGAAGCGGAGGGCAGGGTAGCTGCGGAGACGGTGTCGGGCCACAGACCGTCGTAGGCGCTGCACCATTGGGCATCGCCCCCGCGCGGATGGAGTGCTCATCCGGGTCTGACACGTGGTGTCGCGTGACGACGACCGACAGTCCGTCCCGGGAAGCCGCAACCTCCTGCCTCGACGGACGGGGCCGTGTCCGTCGCGGAGCGTGGCACCACACTCGTGCGCCGATGGCGATAGACTGGAACTCATGGCTCGGGCCCCCACCCTGCTGCCGAAGGTCGAAACGCGAGTCGAAACGCGCGTCGCGCCGCGCTGGAAGGTCATCCTCCACGACGACGACATCACGACGATCGACTTCGTGGTCCAGATGCTCGTGCGCCTCTTCCACAAGGAACGGCGCGAAGCGGAGCGCCTCACCCACGAGGTCGACGACTTGGGTTCGGCGGTGGTCGAGATCACGACGTTCGAGCGCGGGGAGCTCTACGTCGAACAGATCCGCTCGACCGCGCGACCGTACGGCTTCCCGCTCTGCGCGACGCTCGAACCCGAGTGAACGTGCCGAGCAGTTGCGACGCGCTGGTCGTCGGGACCGGCGTGTCGGGGCTCGCGTGTGCCTTGCGGCTCGCCGAAGCAGGCTTCGCGGTCACCGCGTGGGAGAAGCGTGACGTCGCGCACGAGGTCTCGAGTGTCGCTGCGGCGATCTGGTACCCGTACAAGGCGGGACCGAAGGAGCGCGTCGAGCGGTGGGCACTGGAAACGCTGACCGAGCTGGAGCGGCTCGCGCTGGATCCAGACACCGGTGTGCGTTTGGTCCGCGGAATCGAGTGGTTTCCCGACGGCGTTGAAGTCAGGGACTGCATGCGCTCCGTGCCCGAGTACCGCGAACTCTCCCCGAGCGAACTGCGCCCGGACCGAACGCGCGGCATCGCGCTGCGCATCCCGGTGGTCGACATGGGGACGTTCCTCCCGTGGCTGCGCGCGCGCTGCATCGAACGAGGTGTGCGCTTCGTGCGTCGGGAGATCAGCTCCCTCGACGAGGCCGTCGACGCGTGCGCGCTCGTCGTGAACTGCACCGGCCTCGCGTCGCGCGAGCTCGCGCACGACGCAGAGCTCGTGCCGATCCGCGGACAAGTCCTGCGCGTCGCAGCGCATTTCGCCCGTGATTTCGTGATCGACGAGAACTGTCCGGATGGCCTGTGCTACGTCGTCCCGCGCGGACGCGACGTCGTGCTCGGCGGGAGCGCCGTCCTGGGCCGCGAGGATCTCGCCCCCGACCGCGACGAAACCGTGGGGATCCTCGCGCGAGCCCAGA
>JAYTBY010000861.1:0-5347 GCA_043736755.1 Planctomycetota bacterium
GTGCTTCCTCTGGCTGCCCAACCCGGAACTCGCGGTGAATCGTGTGGCGATGCGAGTGAAAGCTGGCGGCCACGACATCCCGGTTGATTCGATCCGTCGACGCTACGAGCGCGGACTGCGCAACCTCTTCGAGCTCTACATGCCGATCGCTTCACGCTGGACGGTGCTGCACGGCGCCACACCGATCCCCGCTCCCATCGCGTGGGGAGGAACCGGTCGACCAACCGCGGTGCTAGACTCGAGCGCCTGGGCCAAAGTGCAGGCCCGACGCGATGACCGACCAGCCGGAACCTGACCGACACGCGCTGCTCCGCGATCCAGCGGTCATCGAGCGCGCCTTCCAAGAGGCGGCTCGCGCTGCGATCCTGCGCCACAAGGCGCTCGGCGAGTCCATCGTGATCTGGCGCGACGGTCGCGTCGTCACGATTCCGCCCGAAGAGATCGACGCGGAACTCGAGCGCGCCGAACGTGAGATTCGCGAGCGCAAGCAGTCCGGTTCCTGAGGCCCTTCTCCCCCCGGATCGCGCGCGAACCCGCGTTCGAGGGCCGCATGGACGTAAAGGAGCGCAATCCTTGGCCGTGTGCGATACTGCGCGGTCCCCAATGCACGCAGAAACTCTCCCCACCGCGTCCGCCGCCGCATCCGCTCCCGAGACCGCGTCCGCCGCTCCGAACGGCTTCGCCGCGTTGGGACTCGGACCCGACATCACCCGCGCACTGACGGAGCTCGGGTACGAGGAACCGACGCCGATCCAGCGCGCGGCGATCCCGCCGCTGCTCGCGGGGCGCGACCTCCTCGGCCAGGCGGCCACCGGCACGGGGAAGACGGCTGCGTTCGCGTTGCCGCTCGTTCAGAGCGCTTCCGAAGTGCCGCTCGTGGCGGGCAAGCCGCGCGTGCTCGTCCTCGTGCCGACGCGCGAACTGGCGATGCAGGTCGCGCAAGCGATTCATCGCTACGGTCGCGCGCGCAACACCAGCGTCCTCCCGATCTACGGCGGTCAATCGATCTGGCAGCAAGTGCGCGTGCTCGACCGCGGTGTCGAAGCCGTCGTCGCGACGCCTGGTCGCGCGGTCGACCACCTCGAGCGCGGCACGATGTCCCTCGACGAAGTGCGCCTCGTGGTCCTCGACGAGGCCGACGAGATGCTCGACATGGGTTTCGCCGACGACCTCGAGGCGATCCTCTCGCGCGCGCCGGCGAAGCGTCAAACGGCGCTCTTTTCCGCGACGATGCCGCCGCGGATTCGCACGCTGGCCGATCGCCACCTCAAGGATCCGGTGCGCATCTCGATCGAGCGCGAACGCTCGGCGCCGGGTGAAGTTCCGCGCGTCAAGCAGATCGCCTACGTGGTACAGCGCGCGCAGAAGTTGGCGGCACTCGGTCGCGTTCTCGACATGGAGACGCCGACCTCGGCGATCGTGTTCTGCCGCACACGCCTCGAAGTCGACGAAGTCACCGAGGCCATGAATTCCCGCGGTTATCGAGCCGAAGCGCTGCACGGCGGCTTCGCACAAGAGCAGCGCGACCGCGTCATGTCGCGCTTCCGCGAGAATCGCTCGGACCTCCTCGTCGCGACCGACGTCGCCGCGCGTGGTCTCGACATCGATCACGTCACGCACGTCGTGAACCTCGACGTCCCCACGGAGCCCGAGTCCTACCTGCACCGTATCGGCCGCACCGGTCGCGCTGGCCGCGAAGGCGTCGCGATCACGTTCGTGGAGCCGCGCGAGCAACGCTTGTTGCGCGCGATCCAAGACGCGCTGCGCCTGAAGATCCAACTGGCGACGATTCCGACCGTCGCCGATCTGCGCAACCGCCGCCTCGACCTCACGCGCGCGAGTTTGAAGGAAGCCGTCCTCGCTGGCGGCCTCGAGCAGTTCCGCAGCGTCGTCGAGAGCTTGGCGTCGGAGATCGACATCATGGACGTCGCTGCGGCGGCCGTGAAGCTCGCGCACGAAGCCGTTCACGCTGGTGCCGGCCCCGCGGCCGAGGAAAACGACGTCGAGTTCGCCCCGCCGCCGCGTGAGGACCGTCCGGGCGCCGCGAAGCGTCCGCCTGGTTCGTTCCCGAAGAAGCGCGAACGTCGCGCAGTCGTGCAGTCGCAGGAGCGCGAAGCGCACTCGGGCTTCGACGCCGTGCGCATCCACATCTCGGCCGGTCGCTTCCAGTCGCTGCGGCCCGGCGATCTCGTCGGCGCGATCGCGGGCGAGACGGGGCTCCCCTCGCGCGTGGTCGGTGCGATCGAAGTCGCCGATCAGTTCTCGCTGGTCGACGTCGCCGCCGAGCACGCCGACCAGATCGTCGAAGCGCTGCGGCGCACGAAGATCCGCGGCCGACGGGTCGTCGTGCGCGTGCTCTGACGAGCCGTGGAACGATCGGGGCTGCCGTCAGAGAGAGAGCGTATGCAGATGTCGAGCTTGCACGCTCCCTGACCTCGGCGGCGCCGCCTCCGTGATGCGTTGCCCGTGATTTCTTCACAGGCCCAGAGAAACGAGTGGGGTCGCCACGCGGCGCGGGGCCTCGCGGACTTCCCTGTCTGACACGGATCCCTGTCTGACACGGTTCGCTGCCTGACACGGATCCCTGTCTGACACGGATCGCTCCGTCGCACACGACTTCCCCACAGGCTCTGACTCTTTCGGGTGCGCTTCAGCGCTGAACGACGACGTTCCAGGACTCGAACGCCGCGCCAAAGTGCCCATCGGCGCGCAGGGGTTCGTTCCAGGGCAAGAGGCTCGCATCCGCGACGCCGCCGAGCGCGCGCACGGCTCGGATCCGCCGGCCCATCGACTCGCGCGGATCGCGCGCGATGTCCACGAGCTGCTCGACGGAGCGCGCGTCGCCCATCGCCACGAGAGCGTCGGCGGCGTAGTCCGCAGCGAGGAGGCTCTTCGTTCCCGCGAGCAGCGCCGTCATCTCGATCGCTGCGGTGTCGTCGCCGAGCAAGGCCCGCGCGATCGCCGAGTCGCGGATCACGACCGGATGATTCTCGACGCCGCTCGCGACGCGCAGCGAGTCGATCATGGCGGTCGCGCCTGCGAGACCGAGTCCGAGTGCCAACGCGGATCGCGCCGCCGCATCGCCTTCGCGGCCGAACCGTTCGAGCATCGCCGGCGCTGCTGTGATGTCGAGGCGCAGCCCGAGCGCGAGCCCGATCGCCGACGCATCGCTGGGACTGCGCGCGCGCGGCCAGGCATCTTTCAAGGCGCGGTTGCCTTCCGCCGCGGCGACGAGCGCTGAGTCGTGCGCGAGGACGCCCAGCGCGAGCGCCAGGAACCCCATCGCCCCACCCTTCGCTTCGGTGAAGTCCGCCAGAATTCCGTCCTGAATCGCGATCGCCGCAGCCTTCTCGGGTTCGACGCGTGCGCGCGCTCCGATCTCGGCGCGTGCGAGCCAAGCGAGTCCGCGCACGAGTCGATCCGTGTCGCGCGCGAGATCCACGAGCGCCTCGCGCGCCAAAGAATCCGGAGCGGAGTCCGTCGGGCGCCCGAGTCGCCCGAGCGCGATCGCAGCACCCTGCCGCACGATGGTCGGTCGTGCAGCGTCGCGCGCCGCACTCGCGGCCCAAACGATCGCTCGCGCCCGATCGACGTCGGTCGTGCACGCTCCCGTGCGCCCAGCCGAGGCCGCGGCCTGCGCGCGCACGAGCGGATCGCGTTCGGGGTCGTCGGCAATGCTCATGAGGAAGCGTGCCAACGCCGACGCGGACGCCGAAGCCGGCAGATCGTCGCTCGTTACTCCGCTTCCGAGATCGAGCAAACCCAAGGCCGCCGCGCACGCCGCCGCGAAGTCCTGCGGCGTTCCCTTGCGCGCTTCGAGCGGCGTCGAGAGCGCATGCGCCGCGTAGCGCTGGATGTCGACGCGTCCGCGCGCTGCCGTGAGTCCGAGCGCGAGCGCCGCGATCGAGCGCAACTTCGTCGGGACGGTGTCGCGTCCGAGCGCGGTTCGCCCGGCCGTCGAGTCGAGCACGATCGCTGCGAGCAGCGGGACGGATCGCGGGGATCCACGCGCGCCCAAGGCGAGTAGCGCGGCCTCGCAGACGGACAGTTGCTCGTCCGCCAAGGCGCCTTCGATGCGTTGCACGGCCCTCTCCGACAGCGCGTCGTCGACTCCGCGTCCGCGATCCGCGCGCGCCAGCGCGAGCAACGCTTCGGCAGCCAAAGTCGGATCGCCCTCGCGCTCGACGAGCGTCGAGAGGATCGGCAACACGCGGTCCGCGACGAGTCGCCCAGCGGGTTGGCGGCGCGCGAGACCCGTTCCGGACGGAGCGCTGCCCAGCGCGGCATCGCCCGCGTAGACGCGCGATTTTGTCGCGAGGAAGCGGTCGCGATTCAGACTCCACCACGCTTCCCACGTCGCCGTGTCGGGGCCGAGGTCGAAGATCGAGATCGTCGGCACGTTCGGAGGGATGCCCACCGGAGAACCGGCCGGTCCCGAACTCGGACCCGCGGGCGTGAACGGCTGCCCCGGTCGCCCTGTGCTGGGCCCCCCGCCACCGAGGCCGCCACCCGGACCCGTGCCCCCCGGCACCGTGTCGCCCGGCCCACCATGCGATCCGCCGGCCGGACCCGTCGGTATGCCCGGCCGATCGTCGGGATGCCCCGTCGGATCGCCACCGGGGTTCTGCGCCACGGAGATGGCGGGGCCGAACGCGAGGACGAGCCACGCCGCCGTGCATCGAATCGTTGCCATCGTGCTACCTCCGTGACCGCCCGCGCGATTTGCATCGCGCTGGGTCGGCGCCACTCTCCGCCTCGAGAAGCCCACGCGCCGCGCGAATCCTCGGCGCTCCACGAATCTCGAGCCAGCCACGAGCGCCGCGAGGACATCCACGCGCACTCCCCTGGTCATTAGGATAGTCGGAGCGTCGAGGCGACGCATTCCGTGCGGATCCTCCTCGTCTTCGCGACTCTCTTCCAGGGCGATCCCCCGCCGTCCTCGGCCCTCGATTTGTGGGCTCGCGGGGCCCGTCTCGAGGCGATCGACGCGGCCCGGAAGGCCGTCGAGGCGGACCCGCGACCGGAGGCCTGGATACGCCTCGTAGCCTGGCAGCTCGCCGTGCATCGCCACCGCGGGGCACTCGCCGACGCGGAACGCTGCGGCGCGCCGTGCACGGACCAACGCGCGGAAGCGCACTACCGGTTGGGCGAATACGAGCGGGCCGTCCCTCTCCTCGACGAGCGCGATCCGCTGGCGTGCCTGTGGAAGATCGACGCTCTCGAAGCCCTGGGCCGCTTCGATGATTCCGACGCGGTGCTGGATCGAGCGCGCGCACAGGCCGCGCCCGATACGCGCTTCCTGGGAGCCGTAGGACGACGCGCGGCGCGCAGGGGTGAGTTCGCGGCC
>JAYTBY010000862.1:0-5343 GCA_043736755.1 Planctomycetota bacterium
TCATCGAGGCCGACGATGCTCTCGTACGGCAGATCCCTCTCGGTGCAACCGACGGCCTCGAGGTAGGCCTGATGGATCTGCAATTCGCTCGCGCCTTCCTGGAACGTGCGCCGCGCAGCGAGGTGACCGCGCCAACCGGCCGTCGACGCGGCCGCGTGCTGGTCCACTTCGTACGCAGTCTTCGTCGCGCGATCCCAATCGAGTCGCGCGAGCAGCGTTGGCGGATTCAAACCGTCCCGCAGGATCCCGTGCGCCGTCGCTTCCTCCGGACGGTCGCCGACGTATGCCGTGCGACCGCGGATCGACAGCTCGCGCCACGCGCGCTCGACGTCGGGCACTTCGACGAGGTCGAACTGCGCCGCCCAATAGGGATTCCGAAGCGGCGCTTGCTCGTACCAGTAATCCTCGGGCGCGACGCGCGCGAGACGCGGCTTCTTGCCCGGCTGTACGAACAGCAAGTGCGCCGGCCCTTCGAGCGGAGCCCAGTGCGCGAAGTGCGGCGTCGGCCGGAACGGCGCGTCCTGGTCGTCGGCGAAGTACGTGAACGGCGCGCCCGCTTGGATGACGAGTCCGTCGAAGCCCGCGGCGGCGAGCGCCGCCTCGAGCTTCTTCATGCGCTCCGCAATGTGCGCGGCGTAGTGCTTCGAAGTCATGTCACTTCACTCCGTGCATCAACTTGTTGACGAGACGCGAAGCGAGGAAGAGCACGATCCCGAGCCCGACCGAGAGGTAAAGGATCGGCGTGAACGCCGTCGTGTAACCCGACAGCGCGGCGGGGCCGGTCGCATCCGCCGGGATCTCGACATCGCCCGCAATCTTCGAGAAGAGTCCGGCGGCGTAGTTCGCGCACGCGATCGACACGAACCACGAGCCCATGACCATCCCGGTCATGCGCTCGGGTGCGAGCTTCGTGACCATCGAGAGGCCGACCGGCGACACGCACAGTTCGCCGCTCGTGTGGATCAGATACAGACCCGCGAGCCAGTACCACGGAATCATTCCGGCGTTGTCGGCGGTTTGCATGCCGAGGATCAACAGGCCGAAACCCAAACCGACCTGGATCAGGCCGAGACCGAACTTCGCCGGGATCGAGGGATTGGCATCCGCCTTCGCCAGCTTCACCCACATGGCGGCGAACACCGGCCCGAGCAGCACGATTCCGATCGCGTTCACGGACTGGAAGTCCTCGGCGAGCATCGTCCACTCGAACATGTCGAGACGCAGGTGATGGATGTGGTTCGCGGCGAAGATGTTCAGCGAATTGCCGGCCTGTTCGAAGCTCGCCCAGAACATGACATTGCATGCGAGCAGGATGAGCAGAGCGAAGATGCGGTCGCGCACGACTCGCTCGCTCTTGAGCGCGAACGCGAGCAGGTACACGACCATGCCGCCGCCCAGTATGCCGAGTGCGATGCCGACCTCTTCCTTGCGCAGGAGGAGGAAGTACATGAGCGGGATGCACGCGATGCAGCCGATCGTGACCGCGACGAGAGGCGTGATGCCCCGGCGCTCGGGCGGCGGCGTGCCCTTGCCGAGCAAGCTCTTGGTGCCCATGCCGAAGACGATGATGCCGAGCACCATGCCGATCCCGGCGAGCATGAACCCGTAGCGGTAGTCCGGAACGACCAGGCCGGTGTCCGGGTTGATCGTGTCGCTCATCCAGCGCGAGATCCGCGCGCAGAAGATCGGCGCGAGGAATGCGCCGAGATTAATCCCCATGTAGAAGATCGTGAATCCGCTGTCGCGCCGCGGATCGCCTTGGGGGTACAGCTTTCCGACGAGCGTCGAGATGTTCGGTTTGAACAGTCCGTTGCCGACGATGATCGTCGCCAAGCCGATACGGAACACCGTCTCATCCGTGGACAGCAGAGTGAAACAGCCGATCGCCATGATCACGCCGCCGAGCACGATCGATCGCGAATAGCCCAGCACGCGGTCGGCCACGTATCCGCCGAAGACGCCGAGGGCGTAGACGAGTGCCGTGTACGCGCCGTAGATGACGGCTGCGTCGCCCTTCGTCTTCTGGAACTCCGCGATCAGGTGAAAGACGAGGAGCGCGCGCATCCCGTAGAAGCAGAAGCGCTCCCACAACTCGGCGAAGAAGAGGACGAACAGACCGGACGGATGACCCAGGATCGTGCGTTCTTGGGTCGATTCGGACGAAGCCATGCGTTCCTCGAGGGGGCGGGGGCGGGCGGGACAGGAATGCAGGATCCTACTCGGGGATCCACGGCGCGCTAGCATCGATCCGTTGTCCAGCGCACTTCGAGTCGTCGCCGCCGCGCGCGAGCACCATGCCGAGTTCGCCCGCTTCTTCGCGGGGCTCGAACTCGACGATCCGGTGCCCGAACTCGATCGCTGGGCGGCTGAGATGGCTCCCGGGACGATCTTCCTGGCGGAGGAGTCGCGCTTCGTCGGCTATGCGTTTCGCGAGCACTTCGGCGATCTCGTCTACGTCCGCCATGTCGTCGTGGCGCCCGAGGCGCGCGGCCGCGGCGTCGGTCGAGCGGTCATGCGCGAACTCGCGCGGCTGGCGCGCGACGGCGGCGCCACACGTTGGGAACTCAACGTGAAGCGCGACAACCTCGCGGCCATTCGGCTCTACGAGCAGTGTGGGATGTGCTCGGAGTACGACACGCGGGTCGTGCGGCTCGACTGGGCGAACCTCGCACGACTCCCAGGATCCGCGCGACCGCTCGTGGCGCGTGGCGTCGAACCCGAGGACGACATCGCGATCGAGCATGAGTTTCAGTTGGCCGCGGGAAAGGTCGCGCGACTGCGCAGCCTCGACGGCGTGAAGCTCGCGCAGCTCGTCGAACGCGGACGTCCCGTGGCCTTTGCGTCGTTCGATGCGCGTTTTCCCGGCTGTTTCCCGTTCCGGGTCGCGGCGGCGGAACTCGCGCGGCCGATGCTGGAGTGCCTGGCTCCTGCGCGCCCTGCCAACGGGGACTGGATCCAGCTCGTGATCGAAGACGATGCCGCTACGGCTGATGCGCTCGTCGCCGCGGGCGCGCGCACGACGCTCGAGATCGTGCACATGAGCGGCGCGATTCCGTCAGCGCTGTGACTCGCGGGCCAAACGCGCTTGGGCGCGCCCGAGCACGACGCCGACTCCGAGCCACACAAGTGCGACCGGTGCCGCGCCCAGTGCGATCGCCGCTAGCGAAACGCCCAGGTACTTGCTGAAGAGCGTGAACGTCCAGCCGCCGATCAAGTCGCCGCCGCGATAGACGAACGTGTCGACGAAGCTCTTCGATGCGTACTTCGCGTCGCGCGCGACGACGGTATAGAGCGATTCGCGCGCCGGTTTGGCCGTGGCGTAATTGCTGGCCGAGAGGAGGACGCGCGCTGCCGCGACCGAAACGAGCTCGGGCGGCCACGCGAAGCTCCAGCCACCGCCTCCGACGAGATCTGCACCGCGCCAGATCATCAGGCCGAGGCCAAGACACGCGATCGCAGCGACGAGCGGCTGCGTCACGAGCGCGAAGCCGACACCGAGCCTCTTCATCAGCATTCCGGTGACGAAGAGTTGCAAGAAGAGCGTCAACGAGTTGCCGACGAGGTCGACCGTCGCGAAGTACTCCGTGCGCGCATTCCGCTCCGGGAGTGCTGCCGAGACGAGGTGCGCTTGCTGGAAGTAGAGGATCGTGCTGAAGAGCGTGTGGAACAGCGTGAAGGCGCAGATTCCGCGCAGATACGGGCTCCTCGCGATGTAGGCGAGACCACGCCACGGCGACGTGGTGGGGGCGCCGTCAGTGGTTCGAGCCTCGTGCGGAGCGTCGTCGGGATGCAGGCGCGTCAGCGCGCGGACGCACACGATCGCGGGCACGAGGATCGCGCTCCCAACGAACATCAGATTCACCGTGCCGATCGGTTCCGCCAGCGTGCGCGCCAACCACGAGCCGGCGACGGCGCCCGTCGTGCCCCCGACGGAGATGAACGCGAAGAGCCGTTTGGCCTGTTCGAGTCGGAACAGATCGGCGGCGAGACCCCAGAACACAGACAGCGCGAAGACGTTGAAGACGCTGAACCAGATGTAGAACCCGTAACCGATGTACGTGCGCCAACCCTCGGGCGCGAACTCGAACGCTGCGCGGAACATGAGCAGGAACGCGATCCCGGCCGCATAGACGATCGGTACGAAACGGCGGCGCGACGTGCGCGCCAGCAACGCAGCGAAGAGAGGCTGGACGACGAGCGACAGCGCCAGCGTTCCGCCCCAGACCCACACCAAGTCGTCCGCGCCACGATCGATGCCCAACGCTTCGCGCACCGGTTTCAGCAGCGAATTCGCGCACAGGAGCAGGAAGAAGAGCGCCGCTGCCCATGCGATCGAGGCGCCCTCGCCCGGACGCGCGTCGACGAGACGTGAAACAGGGCTTCGTCGCGGCGGAACGGTCTCGCTCTCCATGCGCGGCACAGTCTGCCGTCTGACGGGCCCACACGACGTCGGATCCTGGCAAGAACGCGCGGTGGTTCTTCGTCAGATCGCGAGCGCCCAGGCACCCGCAGCGGCCGCGATCGCGCCGAGGGACACGAGGGCTTGCTTCGCCGCGCTGAAGCGCAGTTTCTTGCGGGGAATCCGGCCCAGCACGAACCCGACGAGTCCACCGACCGCGAAACCCAAAGCGTGTGCGCCGACGTCAACGCGCTCGAGTGCGTCGAGCGAACTCGGATCCTCGACGTGCACTCCGCCCGCGCCGAGCCACGCGAGCAATCCGAATCCCATGATCACGGGGACCCAGCGGCGCCACGGTTTGTAGCCCAACTCGGAACGACGCACGTACTCGTACGCGACCTGGATGCCGAGCAATCCGAATACCGCAGTCGAGGCGCCGAGCGATCGGTGCGACGCGTCTTGCAGCCACGCGTTGAGGTAGTTCCCGAGCGCGCCGGCGAGGAGCGCGCTCCACCACGTGATGCCGACACCGACACTGGCCGCGACGATCACGCCCAGCACGGAACCGAAGACGACGTTGCCCGCGAGGTGCGCGAGGTCTGCATGGAGGAAGAGCGCCGTGATCGATCGCCACCACTCGCCTGCTCGGATCTCGCGTGCGTCGGCGCGCCCCAGGGTTTCCCAATCGAGGCCGAAACGGTGCGCTTCCTGGAAGATGTAGATCAGGACGAGCAGGCCGCCGAACACGATTCCGGCGTGGATCCCCTGTGAAATCGGCGCTGGATACGTCTCCTTCGGCGGCCAATCGACATTCTCTCGTCGATAGCGATCGAGCTCGAACGCAGCAGCCGGATGGTCGAAGTCACGCACGACGAGGATCTGCTCGCCCGCATGCTCGAGGATGCCGCTCGCGATGCCCGTCGCCTGCAAGGCGAGGACTTGAT
>JAYTBY010000863.1:0-2450 GCA_043736755.1 Planctomycetota bacterium
TCCGCGGAACGACTTGTGCGCCTCCGGATCCGGGTCGTTCTCCAGGTTGAAACGCGCCAGCCGCAGGATCGCCATGATCGCGAAGAGCGCTGCCGCCGCGAACGTGAGTCGCGGGTTCACGACCATTCCCCAGGCCGCGGCCTCGTGCTCGATCAGGATCTTCGTGAGGATCGCCGGCGCGACGCCGAAGGTCAGCATGTCGCTGAAGCTGTCGAGCTGGGCGCCGAATGCGCTGCCGCCTCCGACCATCCGCGCGACCTTCCCATCGAGCGCGTCGAACAGCATCCCCACGAAAATGAGCCACGCCGCCGTCGAGACGTTCTGGAAGAAGTGCAGCGGATCCGGCCCGGTGTAGGCCAGCGCGTCGATCCCCTTGCAGATCGCCAGCAACCCGCAGAGCGCGTTCGCAAGCGTGAGGAGGTTCGGGAGGAGGTGGATCTTGCGCACGGGAATCTGGCCGACCGATCGCGGGCCGCGGGGGGCAGAACGGTACGGCGAGAGCGGGTGCTTTTCACCCGAGATCGCCGACTCGAGGCCTGGTCGCACAGAAGCTCTTCCAGAACCCCGCTGAATTGGGTACGGAACACGCATGTCCGCGATCGTTCACCTCCACGGGCGCGAGATCCTCGACTCGCGCGGCAACCCGACCGTCGAGGTCGACGTTGCACTCGAATCCGGCGCGACCGGTCGAGCGTGCGTTCCCTCGGGCGCCAGCACCGGCGCCTACGAAGCGCACGAGTTGCGCGACGGCGGCCCGCGGTACTCGGGCAAGGGTGTCTCCAAGGCCGTCGCCCATGTCGAGGAGGAGATCGCGCGCGAGCTCATCGGCCTCGATGCGATGGACCAGGCGATGATCGACCGCGAGCTGATCACGCTCGACGGTACGCCGAACAAGAAGCGTCTCGGCGCGAACGCGATCCTCGGAGTCTCCTTGGCCGTCGCGCGCGCCGCGTCGGAAGAAGCTGGCTTGCCGCTCTACCGCTATATCGGCGGGACCGCGGCGCACGTGCTGCCCGTCCCGATGATGAACATCCTGAACGGCGGCAAGCACGCGGACACGAGCGTGCAGATCCAAGAGTTCATGGTGATGCCCTTCGGCGCGTCGACCTTCGCGGAAGGCTTGCGCATGGGCACGGAAGTCTTCCACGCGCTGCGCGGCATCGCGAAGTCGAAGGGTCTCTCGACCTCGTTCGGTGACGAGGGCGGCATCGCGCCGAACCTCGCCAACAACGAGGAGGCGATCCTCTTGATCCTCACCGCGATCGAGAAGTGCGGGTTGCGACCGGGGCGCGACGTCTACCTCGCGATCGATGCGGCCTCGAGCGAGTTCTTCCACGACGGGAAGTACGACTTCGAGGGGAAGAAGCTGACCTCGTCGCAAGTCGTCGAGTACTGGGCCGGGATGTGCGAGAAGTATCCGATCTGGAGCATCGAGGACGGCCTCGACCAGGACGATTGGGACGGTTGGGTCGAGCTCACGCAGCGCCTCGGCGAACGCGTGCAGATCGTGGGCGACGACCTGTTCGTCACCAGCGTCGAGCGCGTCCGCAACGGACTCCTACGCCGCGCGGCGAACGCGGTGCTGATCAAGGTGAACCAGATCGGCACGCTGTCCGAGACGCTCGACACGATCCAACTCGCGCACCGCAACGGATGGCGCACGATCTCGAGTCATCGTTCGGGCGAGACCGAGGACACGACGATTGCCGACCTCGCGGTGGCGATGAACTGCGGACAGATCAAGACCGGCGCGCCGTGCCGCACGGATCGCGTCGCGAAGTACAACCGCCTCCTCAGGATCGAGGAGGAACTCGGCGCGAGTGCTGTCTACGGCGCGAAGCTTTTCGTGGAGGGCCGATGAGTTCGATCGTGATCACACCGGCCACCACGCCGGATCCTACGCAGAGTTCGGCGCCGATCGCTCGTCAGCCGCTGGCTGCGCTGGCCTCGCGCCTCCTCTATTGGGTGCCCGTCTTCGCGGCGCTCGTCTTGTTCGCACAAGTCGCGTTCCTCGGACTGCGACCGGCGATGCGTGAAGCGAGCCGACTCGCTTCGGCCTCCGACATGCTCGAAGCGCGCTGGTCGGACGACCGAGCGTCGTACGACGCCTACGAACTGCAACTCGCGGTTCGACGCGATCCGATCTTCCGTGAACGCCAGAGCCGCATGCGCCGCACTGCGCCGCGCTCCAGCGGTTCCTGAACCATGCTCGCGCGGCGGCTCCGCGCCAAGACAGCGTCCGCTCGACTCGTGTTCGAGCTGCGGATGCGCGCCATCGATCGAACCCGCGCGTGGACATCCATCGTCCTTGTCGCGCTCGTGACTCTGGCTCGTGCGCAGGCCCCCGAGCCGCGGCCGGTCGTCGAAGGTCCCCCCGACGCCGATGTAGCTCTCGAAGGATCACCGCGCGCACTCGAGCGCTTGACTGCCGGCGACGTGGCCTGGAACGA
>JAYTBY010000864.1:0-2446 GCA_043736755.1 Planctomycetota bacterium
GCATCCAGGACGACCTGCTGCGACGCCGTCGCATAGCCCTGCTTGTACAGCGTGATGCGACGAGTCCCATACGCGTCGTACGCGATCTCGTACGGCGTCGAACCGACGATGGTGTCGTCGAGTCGCAGCAGCGCACCGGGCGGTGTCGATGTCACGACGAGCTTGCGTTGCGTCGCGCAGGCTCCCAACGCGGCGAGCACCGCAGTGGAAACCAAGACGGATGCGCGGAACGGCCTCATTCCTGCCTGTCTAGAGGAGCTGGGGACGCGCCGCAAGTGCACCGTCGTGCGCGCCTCGAGTTCGCGTGGGGGGTCGGTTCGATCGTGTCGGCGGGTTCACGCGTGTCGGTGAATGCGCCGCGCACCGCTCGCAAGAACGCTCGAGCGTGGCTCTCCGGAACGGGCGCGCGTGGCTCTCCGCATGGGGCGCGCGTGTCTCCCCGCATGGGGCGAGCGTGTCTCCCCGCATCGGGCGAGCGTGTCTCCCCGCATGGGGCGAGCGTGTCTCCCCGCATCGGGCGCGTGCCGCTCTCGAGAGACCACCCGGTCGGCCGAAAGCTCGGAGAGTGGCGGAGAGAGAGGGATTCGAACCCTCGGTACCCCTTGCGGAGTACACCGGCTTAGCAAGCCGGCGCTATCGGCCACTCAGCCATCTCTCCGCGCGCGTGGGCGGGGATGATATCGGCCTCCACACGGACCGGCAAGGCGCGCCGAGTCCGCGCTACTCCCGGACCTGCGCGGATCGCCAGCGCCGGAGCGCGGCCGCCTCCTCCGAGCCGATGATCTTGCGAATGTCGGCGAGACCGATCTCGCGGATGGGGGCCTCGCGACCGAGCGCGGCCCACCACTCCTCGGGCGTGCGCGCGACGCCCGCCTCGTCGATCACGGTCGCGCGCAGGCGAGGCAAGCCCAGGTCCTCGACGAGTCGCCAGCCGAGCGCGGTCGAGACCTGACGCTCGTCGATCGGCAGTCCTGCGAATTCGTGACGGGAGAGTTCGAACGCTGCCCGTGGTGGTACGCGTCGGTATCCCGGTGCGAGGGCCCACCTGACGCTCGTATTCGCGTCACCGTTGCCCGATGTCGCCAGTGGAATCGCCGCATCCTGATCGGCTGCCAGGAACAGCGCCAGGGTCGCGCGTCGCGCCGGAGCGCCCTCGGACGCGGCACGCTGGGCGACGAACTCGACGAGTCCCTTGTCGAGCAGAGCCGGTAGTCGCCGCCAGGCTGCGTCGAGAAGGTGGTGCCCCTAGTTCGTGGGCGACGAGCCATCGCAGGGACGCTTGCGTCTCATCTTCAGCCGATCCCGGAGGTAGCGGCTGAACGGCCTTCGGAACGTCGATCTCGATGTGGTCCACGTAGCGCCTGCCCCAGATCGACGGATCTTCGCACTCGCGTGCGACGATGCGGACCTCGTTCGGCATCGCGAAGCCCTCGAAGTCAAGGACGCGCGGCAGGACCAACAGGGCCGCATCTCGCACCGAGTCGGCGAGAACAGCCGTCTCCGCCTCCACGCGAAAACCGCTCTCCTCCCGAACGTGATCGAGCGGGCGCTGCGAGGAACACGCGCCGAGAAGCGTGATCGCGAAGGCGACGCATCCACCCCGCGGAGAGTCTCGATTCATCGGCTTGGAGTCTGGATCGGCGCCGCCCCAGAGACGGACGACGCCGTGGCCATCTCAATCGAAGTGCCGGATGGCGTAACCGATCGTGCGCGGTCCGGACGAACCCGCGTGCTCGAAACGACATGCATCCGGTTCGTCGAGCCGTAGCTCTCCTGATCCGTGATCGCGACCGGGGTCTTTACGCACCACAACCCTCTCGCGAGGTAGCTCTGCACCGCTCCGTTCCCGAGCATGGCGCAGTTCGTGACCCCGCTCAGTACACGACCGCGCGCGCTTGGATGAACGCGTAGAAGAACACCGCGTCGGGGTCGTGCGCGACGCGTTGCAGCTCGACCTTCATGCCCGCGACGACCTTGTCCGACACCTTGCCCGCGTCGCACAGACCCGGCGCGCCCGAGAGCAGGAGCTCGCTCCAGTACTCGAGGAATTCCGCGCGTTCGCCCGGTGCGCGGTTGTCGAGGTGGATCGGTTTCACCGCGACCTCGATATCGCGGTAGCCGACCGCTTGCAGGAGATTGCCGAGCTTCGCGCCGACGAACGGATCGCCGCGCAGCGCGATCTGGTGCTCGTTGAAAGCCTTCCAGTACGTCAACGTGCTCGGGCTGTACGGCTCGAGGAAAAACGTCGCGTTCTGCACTTCGGTGACGACGATCGGCGACCCCGGTCGCAACACGCGTCGCGCTTCGGACAGCACGAGCATCGGATCGGCGACGTGCTCGAGGATCCAACACAGGAACGCGCCATCGAAGCGATCCGCGTCGAAGTCGAGGCTGCCGGCGTCGCCCGCGTGCAAGGCGTAGCGTCCCTTCGCCCAGGGCAACTTTC
>JAYTBY010000865.1:0-2446 GCA_043736755.1 Planctomycetota bacterium
CGCGACGGGCACTTGGACGCTGTTTTCCTGCGCGAAATGGATCGCAGTGTCGTGCTCGACGCGTGGTTCGGTGACGGGACCGGCCGCTTGTGGCTCCGCGGCGAGACGAAGCCGCTCGCGTGCGCGACGTCGATGGGCGACCTGCTCGTCGAGGACGTCGATGGCGACGGAACGCTCGACGCGGTGATCTCGGATCCGAGTGCGTCGAAGGTCGCGCTCGTGCGCCTCACGTCACCCGAACCCGGCCGTGTCGAGTTCGGCGCGCCGACTTCGATCGAAGTGCCCGGATCACCGAACTCGCTGGCTTGGCTCGGCGCGCGCAACGAAGAACGCACGATCGCCGCCGGTTTGACAGCAGCAGCACCGGCGGCCGGTCTCGCCATCCTCGCCGTCGAGCGCGGTGCGCTCGTCGTGCGCAGCGTCAGCAAGATGGAAACTCCCGCACGATCGATCGCAGTCGCGCAGTTCGGCAGCGTCGCCTACGTCGGCGGCGGAGAGAGCACAGCCGCGCTATCGGTCCTGCGCGAGAGCTTCATCGGCCCCGAGTCGCAAGGCTGGTCCCCCGAGGGCCCATGGCCGACCGGCTTGCGCGCGTACGCCGTGCGCATGGGCGACCTCGACGGCGACGGACGCGACGACGTCATCGTTTCGGCACAAAACAGCCATCATTTGAACGTGTGGCTCGCGCGTCCGTCCGAGACTCACATGCAATTGCTGCGACTGCCCGACGTCGGAGTCGGGACGGGCCCACTCGACCTGCGCATCGCCGACATGGACGGCGACAAGGTGCCCGAGATCGTCGTCGCGTGCGCGTTCAGCGACGAGATCGTGGTCGTGAAGTTGCGCTAGCCAGTGAATGAACTAGCCAGGCTCGTTCATCAACTGCGTGGATCCACGCCGGCGCGTGTTGACTCGCGCAGTTGATGAACGAGCCTGGCTACTTCTTCAGCGACGAGATCGTGGTCGTGAAGTTGCGGTAGTCGGAGTCAGGTCCGACTCCGCGTCACTTCACGTCGCGCGTACGCCGCTTCTTCATGGCCGCGATCGACGCTCGCAGGACCGAATTCACACGCCGCGCAGTACGGAACACGAGCGCGACATCGGGATCCAAGACGACCACCACCGCGTCCTTCGCCAACGCACGCGCGAACCGGTTCGGTCGCGATCGGCTGTAGTCGAATGCGTAGGAGCGCCCCAAGCCCTTCGCCTCGCCACGCGTCGTACTAGCCTTGCGAGCCTTCTTCATGATTCGTTCTTTCGGCAAGGGTGGCCCGCCGAGCGCTGATGATCCGGATGAGATCCTCCGACTCGGTGAACGATACCAGCAGCAGTCGCTCGCGAACCGAGTAGCCGATGAGGATCTCACGCTGCTCGAACAGCGAGTGGTCCGGGTCGTCGAGGATTCGCGCCGTCGGATCGCGGAACGCGGTCGCGGCTTCGTCGAACGTCACTCCGTGCTTCCTCAGGTTCGTGCGCGCCTTCGCCGGATCCCAAGAGAAGCGCACCCTCATCGAGCGCCCTCCCACCAGAGGTGGACGCCAAACCGGCACGTGCACGCCGAGGTGACGATGGCTTTCGGGCGCCGATCGTCCGTCGGCGATTCGTATTCCGGTACTACGGCTCGGGACATGTCGGCAGGCGCCTCCAGCCCTGAGACGCACGCGCGCTCGCGCGGGTAGCGTCGACGTGCAAGTGGTGATGAGCAGAGCCCAGAACCCCGTGGGCTGCTCTGGGGAACCGATCACCGAGCGGTGCGACGATTCGCCCTTCTCACGAACAGCCCGCCAGCCACACCGGCGATCCCCGAAACTGCCCGTGCGCGACGGCCGAAGGCGAGAGGGTCACATCGCCAAAGTCAGGTACGGCGAAAGACGCGTGGAAGTCGCGCAGCACGGCGGAGATCTGCCGCGTTCGTTCTTCCAACCGTCGTCCGCGGCCCGCGCCCGACTCCGCCGGGCCCGTGCTAACCTCCTGCCCCCATGCTCGACGTCCGGCTCGCCCGCCTCGGACTCCCGCTTCCCCTCGAACCCGCGATCGGTCGTGCGCTCATGCACCGCGAGCGCGCGGCTCAACACGAGGGGCTCGTGCTGGCGTGGGAGCTCGCGATCCGCATCCTCGCGGGGTCGTTGTGGGCCGCGTGTCGTCACGCCGGCGCGAGTTCGAGCGCGTTGGAGCGAATCGCGACGAAGCTCGATCGTCCGTCGATGGGCCATTGGGTCGAGCTCGCGCGGACGTGCGCGAGCATCCTGCGCGAAACGAATCACCCGGCCGCCGCAGCATTTCGCACGACGCTCGACGGACTCGAGTCGTCGCTGCCGGCCGAATGCGGCCTGCGAAGTTTGAGCCTCCGCATCGCCGAACTCCCCGATGCCGCGCCACGTCCGCGTCGTGTGCAAGAGGTGCTCGACCAACTCCCCCACTACCGCAATCACGCGCAGAGCACGCA
>JAYTBY010000866.1:0-5330 GCA_043736755.1 Planctomycetota bacterium
CGTGTCGTCCTGGAAGTTCGCTACGGCCACGTCGAGGTTGCCGTCGCCGTCGAGGTCACCCAACGCGACCGAACGCGGGAAGTCGCCTACGGCGTAGTCAACGTGCGTCGCGAACGCGCCGGTCCCGTCGTTGCGCAGCACGGAGATCGTGTCGAGAGCGTAGTTCACACTGACGACGTCCGGATCGCCGTCGCCGTCGAGGTCACCGATCGCCAGCTCGAACGGTCGCGAGTTGGTCGGCAAGGCCAAGGTCGCCCACGGGCTGTAGATGCCGTTCCCGGCGTCGCTCCACAGCGTGACGCCGCTGCCCGCAGCGTTGTTCCCGAACAGCGCGTCGAGGTCGCCGTCGCCGTCGATGTCGGACAGCGCGACGTCGCTCGGATCGAACAGGGCGGGCGAGTACTGCTCGGCCGCCGCGAACGAGCCGTCACCCAAGTTGCGTACGGCATGGAACCCGGCTGGCAACCCGTGCGCCACGACGAAGTCGAGATCGCCGTCGCCGTCGACGTCGCCCAGCGCGACGGCGGGGGCCAGGATTCCCGGCACAGGGATCGGCCAGTCGTTCTCGAAGCACGGTGTCTGCGCGTGCGTCACGGACACGAGGGACGCGGGGATCAGGACGCGGGGATCAGGACGAGGGGCACGACGAGCGAGCGCATGGGGACTCCGATCCGTTCGGTGTGCAAGCTGTACCGAGAGTCCTACACGCGGGCGACGCGGCCGTTACCGCCGGCGCCGGTGAATCCGGGAGTGGGGCACGCGGGCGCCCGGATGGCGGGGGCGCGACGTGCGCCTCGCCCGCGGTGTCAGAGCGTGAAGTACTTCGCGCTCGGGTGGTGGCACACGATCGCGCTCGTCGATTGCTCGGGTTCGAGCTGGAACTCATCGCTCAGCGTGATGCCAATCTTGTCGGCGCCGAGCAACGTGAGCAGCTGCGCTTGATCCTCGAGGCTCGGACACGCCGGATATCCGAAGCTGAACCGCGAGCCGCGGTAGCCCTGCTTGAAGAGCACGCTCATCTCCCGTGCGTCGTCGCCGGCGATGGCGAGTTCGCCGCGGATGATGCGGTGCACGTATTCGGCGAGGCCTTCGGCGACTTCGACGGACAAGCCGTGCAAGTGCAGGTAGTCCTGGTAGCGATCGCCCGCGAACCACTCGCGCGCGACGTCGCTGGCGCGCTGGCCGACGGTCACGACTTCGAGTGCGACCACGTCGGGCTTGCCATCGTGCAGGTGGAAGAAGTCGGTGATGCAGCGGTTCTGCTTGCCGTCTTGGCGCGGGAACGTGAAGCGTGCAGCCTCCTTGCCCTCGTCCTTCGGGTCGAGCAACACGAGCGTCTCGCCCTCAGGTACGCAGTGCCAATATCCGTAGGCCGCTTTCGGTTGGAGGATCTTCTCCTTCTGGCACTGCTTCGCGAGCTCGAAGTAGAGCGGGCGCACGTGCTCGGCGACGAGCTTCTTGTGTTCGGCGATTCCCTTGCCCTTGCGGCGATAGCCCCACTGGAACTGGAAGAGCGTCGTCTCGTTCACATAGGGGATGATCGCTTGTAGGTTCGCTTCGACGATGCGCGCGCCCAGGAACGGCGGCTCGGGATACTCGATGTCGCGCGGGAGGTCGGAGAGCTTGCTCCAAGCCTTGTTCGAGCGCGGAACCGGTCGGCCGGCGCGACCTGCGATCGTGCTCGCGGCCGAGAGTGAAGCGGCGACCGCGCGCGCGGCGCCTTCCTCGCGTTCGGCCCTTTCCTCGGCCAAAGTGGCCACTTTCTTCGCCGCCCGCACTTCGGGCTTCGCTTCGCCCTGGACGATGCGCTCCATGACGGCGAGACCTTCGAACGCGTCCTCGGCGTAGTAGAGCGAGCCTTGGTAGAGCGCGCGGCAGTCCGCTTCGACGTACGAGCGCGTGAGTGCTGCTCCACCCAGGATCACCGGCGTCGAGATTCCGCGCCGGTTCATCTCTTCCAGGTTCTCCTTCATGATCACGGTGCTCTTCACGAGCAATCCGCTCATGCCGATCGCGTGCGGCTGCACGTCGTGCGTGACGTCGAGGATGTGCTGGATCGGTTGCTTGATCCCGAGGTTGTAGACCGTGTAGCCGTTGTTCGTGAGGATGATGTCGACGAGGTTCTTGCCGATGTCGTGCACGTCGCCGCGCACTGTCGCGAGCACGATCTTGCCGCGCGATTCGCCGGCCTTGCGCTCCATGAACGGCTCGAGGAACTTGACCGCGGCCTTCATCGTTTCCGCGGACTGCAGCACGAACGGCAACTGCATGTCGCCGCGACCGAAGAGTTCGCCAACGGTCTTCATGCCGGCGAGGAGATCTGTGTTGATGATCTCGATCGGCTTCTTCGCGAGGAGCGCGACCTTCAAGTCGTCTTCGAGACCGGGCTTCTCGCCTTCGACGATGCGCCACGCGAGACGTGCGTAGACGTCCTCCGGGACCTTGCGTGCTGCCTTCTTCGCGACCTGCGCGCCGTCGAAGAACTTCAGGAACTCCTGCAGCGGGTCGTAGCCCTCGCGGCGGCGGTCGAAGATCAGGTCCTCGGCCAATTGGCGCGCACGCTCGTCGATCCGGTGCAGCGGCTCGATACGCGCGGAATGCAGGATTGCGGCCGTCAAACCGGCTTCGCGCGCGTGGTGCAGGTAGACGGAGTTGAGGACGTGCCGCGCCGCGGGATTGAGGCCGAAGCTGATGTTCGAGAGGCCGAGAAGGAGGCCGACGCCGGGCAGTTCCTCCTTCACGAGACGGATCCCCTCGAGCGTTTCGAGCCCGAGCTTGCGATCGTCCTCGTTGCCCGTGCAGATCGTGAACGTGAGGACGTCGAACAGAATGTCTTCCGGTCGCAGGCCCCAGTCCTCGACACAGATCGTGTGGATCCGCTTCGCGATGCGCAGCTTGTCCGCCGCGGTCTTCGCCATGCCGGCTTCGTCGATCGTCAGCGCGATGACGGCCGCGCCGTGCTCTTTCACGAGCGGCAGCACCTTCTCGATGCGCTCGAGTCCGTCCTCGAGGTTGATCGAGTTCACGATCGAGCGCCCGCCGCACAGCTCGAGCGCGATCTTCAGGACGGGATGTTCCGTCGAGTCGATCATCAGCGGGACCGGCACGTCGGAGCGATAGCGCGTCACGACGGACGTCATGTCGGAGATTTCGTTGCGCCCGACATACGCCGTGCACACGTCGAGGATGTGCGATCCGTCCCGCACTTGCTCGCGCCCCATGCCGACCATCGTCTCGATGTCTTCCTTCAGCAGCGCCTCGCGAAACGCCTTGCTGCCGTTCGCATTCGAGCGCTCGCCGACGAAGAGGATCGAGTTGTCCTGCACCAGCGGAACGGCGGAATAGATGCTGGAAACCTGCGCTTGGTGCGCCGGCTTGCGCCGCGCCGGCGCACGGTTGCCGATGCGGCGCGCGACGGCCGCCATGTGTGCCGGCGTCGTGCCGCAGCAACCGCCGACGACGTTCAATCCGTCCTCGACCACGAAGCGCTCGAGCCAATCGGCGAGCTCCTCGGGGGTCAGCGGATAGAAGGGCTTGCCGTCGACGAGCAGCGGCAAACCCGCGTTCGGATAGACCATCGGGCGCTTGCGACACGTCTGACCGAGCAGGCGCACGTGCTCACCCATCTCGCGCGGCCCGGTCGCGCAATTGATGCCGAGCACGTCGATCGGATACGGATCGAGCAGCGTGATCGCCGCGCCCATCTCCGTGCCGACGAGCATCGTGCCCGTCACCTCCATCGTGACGCTGACGAAGATCGCGTGGTCGCCCTTCGCTTCGTTTCGCGCTTGGATCACGCCGTTCAACGCGGCCTTGATCTGCAGAGGATCCTGGCACGTCTCGATGAGGAACCCGTCGATGCCGCCTTCGATCAGTCCGCGCGCTTGCTCGAGATAGCTTTCTTTCAGGAATGAGTACGGCGCGTGTCCGAGCGTCGCGAGCTTCGTGCCCGGCCCCATGGATCCCAATGCGAACCGCGGCTTGTCCGGCGTGGAGAAGTTGGCGCACGCCGCCTTCGCGACCTGCGCCGCCGCGCGGTTGATGTCGCGCGCTCGGTCCGCGATGCCGAACTCGAGCAGCACGTGCGGCATCGCGCCGAACGTGTTCGTCTCGACGATGTCGCAGCCCGCCTCGAGGTAGCTCTCGTGAATCTTCTGGATGACGTCGGGCCGCGTCAGATTGACGAAATCGACGCAGTTCTCGTGTCCGTGATAGTCCTTGTCGAGGTCGAGGTGCGCCGCATGGATCTGCGTGCCCATCGCGCCGTCGAGGACCAGGACGCGCTCTGCGAGAGCGCGGCGAAGGGGTGTCGTCATGATGCGGATCGCGTGCTCTTCACGCCGGTCGCCACGAGCGTCATGAAGTGGGGCGGCTGGGGATCGCGTGCCGCGCGTTGAATGGCCAACCGTTCGAAACCCGCCTCGGTGAGCAACGCCGCGAGCGTCTGCTCGGTGAAGCCGAGATGTCGGTGCTGCAACTGCTCCTTGACCCACGCTTCGGCATGCGCGAGCAAGTCGATGACGAGCAGACGTCCACCCGGGACGAGCACGCGCCGCGCTTCCCGCAACGCCTTGCTCGGATCACCCGCGTGGTGCAACGCCTGCGACAACACCGCGACGTCGAAGCTCGCGTCGGGCAACGGCAGATCCTGGATGTCGCCCTCGACCGTCTTGACGTTCGCGACGCCCTTCTGCGCGGCGCGATTGCGCAACCGCGCGAGCATCTCGGGCGACACGTCGACGGCAGTCACTTCGCTGGCGACGTCCGCGAGCATCAACGTGAGCAACCCGTCGCCGATGCCGAGGTCGACGTATCGACCACGCGGCGCGAGCTGGATGAGCGCGCGCGCCAACCCTTCCCACGTGCGACCGGGCAGGACCTGATCCTCGAACGTCGCGGCGACGCGATCGAAGTACTGACGCGAGTCCTCGCGGCGCCGATCGCGCAACGTCTCGAGTCCCGCGAGGTCCGCCTCGAACTCAGGACTCGTCTTGTTCTCGACGAGGACGTCGTTCCACAACGCCGCGCCCGGTCCCGGCGCGAGCGAGTGCAGCGTCCGCCGGCCATCGCGCCGGTTGACGACGAGGCCGACTTCCTCGAGCAGCGCGAGGTGGGTCGAGACGCGCGACTGCCCGACGTTCAGGACCTCCATGAGGTCCGAGCCCGACAGCTCCTCCTGCGCGAGCAGGTGGAGGATGCGCAGGCGGGTTTCGTCGGCGAGGGCTTTCAGGAGACGCGAGGTTCCGGTTAGACCGATCATGGTTTCCGCATATCATGATCGGTCGCTTGAGTCCCGCAAGGGGAGCGGTTTCGGGAGCTGCGGGGCGGTT
>JAYTBY010000867.1:0-2437 GCA_043736755.1 Planctomycetota bacterium
TCGAGGACATAGCCGTTGTCGAGCAGCCACTTCGCGCGCGCAATGCGGCGTTCCGTGCGCACGACGAACTCCTCCCGCGCGGCCTTGGCCTCGTCGGTGCCGAGCTTGTCGCACTCCGCGATCGCGGCCGCGAGTTCGCCCTTCAAGAACGACTTCCACGCCGGCTTCAACTCGGAAGGCGTGCCCTCCGGAGCTTCCTTGCCCTTCTTGATCTCGGCGACGATCGCTTCCTCGATCTTCTTGCCCATGTCGCCCGGATAGCCCTGCAGGAGGATCGTCCCGTCGATCCCGACGAGCGCGGTCTCGGGCAGCCCGTTGCCGACCGTCTTGAACGGACGCTCCTCGGTCCACATCGCTTGACCGCCCATCCACTTCATGCGCCAGGTAAACGCCTCGGCCTGGTCGCGCGTCGCTCCCTGGCACTCGACGAAGATCACTTGGAGATCGTCACCGAACTCTTCTTGCAACTTGAGGGCGGTCGGCACGGACCCCCCGATGCAACCGGGTCAACGCGTGCCCCAGAAGTCGACGAGCACCGGCTTGCCGCGCAAGTCGGCGAAGCTCGTCACGCCCAGCGCGTTGACAAGCGGTGTGCGGAACTTGTGATCGACTTTGTCGCCAACTCCAGCGACGGCAGAGACGGCCGTCACGGCGAGGATCGACGTAGCGAGCGCGAGGGAACGGAACATGGGCTCTCTTCCTGGGGGCCAGTCGGTGAACGCGCTCTTCACGCTACGCCCCGCGCCGGATCTCGACAAGGCGTGTCCGCTCACCACCATCGACGAGGGTCGGGCGGGCGTAGCACTGCGCGGCATTCAGGGTCGCGACGCGCGCCGCCAGCGCTCGCCGGCCTCGATCTGACGCATCCGATCCTGACGAGCGGAGTACCACGATTCGAGGCGTTTCCAAGCGGCGACACTGTCAGCGCCGACGCGTGCGAGCTCGGCGGCGGCGAGCTGGCCGGCTTCGACGTCGCCGAGGCGGTCGAGCACATCGAGCGCAAGGATCCGCAGCGGCACGTCGTCGGGACGTTCGGCGGCGAGGCGCGCGAGCTCGCGGCGGGCACCACTGCGGTTGCCCACCTCGGCCTGCGCCAGTGCGAGCTGGCGGCGCGCGTCGAAGTCGCCGGGCTCGAGCTCGAGGCGCGACTGCAGGCGGCGAATGTCCTGGTCGTGACGCGAGAGCAGTTGGAATCGCTCGCGTGCGGCGCGCGACTCGGGCTCGCGACTGAGATCGGAAAGCGCCGTCGCCAGGACGAACCAAGGCCGCGGCGACCACGGCGCTAGATCGCGCGCGCGCTCGGCGGCGACGCGCGCTTCCTCGGGCCGGTCGAGATCGATCAGCGCTTGAGCTTTCCACGTCCACGCGTCGGCATGCTGTGGATCGCGCTCGAGCACCTTCGAGAGGTCGGCCAACGCGGCTTTCGTGTCGCCCAATCGGTACATCGCCAGTGCAAGGCCGCGCAGGTTCTCGAGGTCCGTCGGAGCGGCCGCCAGCACGCGTTCGTAGTGCGCGCGCGCTTTCTCGTACTGGCCGAGTGAGTAGTACGCATGCCCGAGGCCACGCGTGTCGGCGATGCGTGAGGGAGCGACCTCGAGATAGCGCTCGAAACACGTGCGCGCATCGCCGTAGCGTTGCAACTGGAAGTAGAGGACGCCGAGTTGATGGAGCGCGGGCGGGAAGTCCGGTTCGGCGTCGAGCACGGTGGCGAGACAGGCGATCGTCCTGGGCAGGTCGCCATCCTTCAGCGCTGCGAGCGCTTCGAGGAAAGCCTTCGGAATGGACCCGGGTGAGAGGCGCTCGGGATCGAAGTCCTTCCAACGCTCGGCTGCTGCGCGAGGCAGCCGCGCGGGATCGCGCGCGAGTACCGCGCGACGTGCGTCGGGAACAGCGATCGCTGCGGGCTTCCCCATGAGTTCGGTTGGAGCCTGCTCGGTTGGAGCTTGCAACGCCGGAGCTTGCGCGGCGGCGGCCTGAGCGGCGCCGACGGGTGCCGTGGCTGCGGACGCAGCGCTCGGGCTGCGGGCCTCTGCGCTGACGGGAATCGCGAGCGCGGGAATCGCGAGCGCGGTGATCGCGAGCGCGGTGATTGCTCGAGCGGTGATCACGGTCACCGAGATCGCGAGCATCGCGATCGCGGACACGGTGTCGAGCCGCGGCGTGCACTTCACTTCGGCGCCTCGTGCTCCACGACGAGCACGCGATCGACAGCGACGTCCTTCAGGGTGGTCTCACCGCCGCCAGGCCATCGAATGCGGACCTCGTCGAGCTTGGCGATCTTGCCCAGACCGAAATGCGCCTCGGCCGGACACGCGGCCTGGAATCCACCGCTCGTGCGGATCTCCGCGGTAAAGCGCTTCTCGCCGGCTTTCGCCACGAGCGTCGCGCCGATCGCGTCGCGGTTCGCGTCGCGCGCGACGAGCCTCACGCGCAACCA